>NZ_JBJGXI010000003.1:0-167450 GCF_045635475.1 Radiobacillus sp. PE A8.2
TGTCGCCTCGCATAACATTGTTGCGTGTAATATAATTACCATCTTGACCGACGTAAAATTTGTCTTGCACATTCCAAAGCAGTTCCTTGCCCCAATCACTGTAGCGTGACAATCCGAGCATGAACTTTTGAGGTGCGGCAAGTGTATCTTTATCTAATGTTGCGTAATCTGATAGCTGATCTTGATTCTCTACTAATTGATAATCGGTGACGAACATGTCTCGTAGCATGTTTTCCGGAGCTACTGATAATCTAGCAATATGCATACGAATATCTTTGTTTTGTTTGACCTCATTAACAAAGTATTCAGGATAATCCTGGTAATCTATTGATATTGAGCGAATTTGGTAAAGTTCATCATTAGTCAAATGTAACGTGACATCTAGAATAAGACCGAACAAACCATATCCACCGATGACGAGAGGAAATAGTTGACTGTTTTCTGTTCGACTTACATTGATAATTTGCCCGTCTGGAGTGAGTAGTCGAAAAGATTCGACGGTGTCAATAAGCGAGCCAAAACGAATATCTCGTCCATGAGCATTGACGCTAAGTGACCCACCCACAGTAAAAATATTTTGTGACTGCATGACACGAATTGCCAAGTGATCAGGATTTATTTTCTTTTGAATATCCTCCCATGTAGCTCCACTTTGAACCGTAATTGTTTTCTGACTAGGGTTAAAATCCAAAATTTTGTCATAGTTTTTCGTATCTATCACTAAGCCATTTGGAAAGTATGTATGCCCACCCTGGCTGTGCTGCATACCTGCGACAGAAATTTTCTCATCGTTATTGATTGCTTCTTGCACCCAGCTTTGTAACTCCGCTTCACTTGTAGCACGATGAACTTCTTTAATTTTAGTTGGTAACAACTGACCAACATCTTCCATAATTAATGGCTTGTGGTTATATAGCCAAAGAGAAAATGCTAATCCTATTCCATACGAAATTGCAATAAGTATTAAACTTTTTTTCAAAATAGGTCTCCTCAAATTTATGGTAATGAAAGGTAATTTTAGTTAAGTATAGCTTTTAATAGCTTTTCTTACAATGAGGGATTTCTTCCGATATTTTATCATCAGTAACCAAAACCCCAACACTTATCCCTCCCTCCTCTTGTCCCAATTACAACTTTTATGGAATAATGAATCTATGTGTTTTTGTTTGGAGGGATTTAATTGAAAGCTTTCATAAATAAATTTTTTAAAAAAATCACGTACAAACAAGTTCTTCTGTACAGCATTCTAACAATATGTTTTATCATTTCAATCATATTTGTACATAACAATCATGCTTTTTATGAGCGCACTATTGCCAAGGTCACCGAAACGAATTTAGTAGATTCAACCGAGGTGACAGATAATCACAATAATGAAGATACATTAGTCACACAGGATATCGTGGCTGAGATAAAAAATGGTGAACAAAAAGGCGAGCTTATCCATATAACGAATGAGTATTCTACCTCTAGAGGTTACGATCAAGCCTATCAAGTTGGCCATGAATTGTTTGTTTCCATTGATGAGAAAGCGGATAAGAATACAAATTTAGTTGGCACTATAACTGATGTGAAACGGGATAAATTTATCGTGTTGGTCGCATGGGCTTTTGTCTTAATTTTACTCTTGATTGGAAAAAGACAAGGACTGTTCTCGATCATAAGCTTAGTCGTAAATGCTGCTTTGATCTCCTTTGCATTAGACATTTACATTCACACCTCAGGGATAAGTCTATTATTGATCTGTGGCATTAGTGTTATTTTATTTACGGTAATTTCCTTATTACTCGTGAACGGATTTAATGAGAAGACCTATGCAGCGGTAGTTGCAACCTTATTAGGAACATTTTTCTTGTTGTTGATTACTTATTTGGTGATTGTGTTCACATCCGGGAACGGCTTGCGCTATGAGGAGATGGGATTTCTCACCCGTCCTCCGCAAATGATGTTTATGGCAGGATTGCTGATTGGTTCTTTAGGCGCTGTCATGGATGTGGCAATTACGATGTCTTCATCAATCTTCGCTCTATTTGAAAAAAACAGTAAAATTGCGATCAGCGCATTAAAAACTTCCGGACTGGAAATTGGAAAAGATATTATGGTCACAATGACGAATATTTTATTTTTTGCCTATATTAGTGGCTCGATTCCAACGCTTATTTTGTATTTAAAAAATGGTTCACCACTCGGATACACTTTTACGATTAATCTTTCCTTGGAACTAACGAGAGCTCTAGCTGGCGGGATTGGTATTGTATTAACGATTCCAATTGGGTTGTATACAGCTTTATTCTTTGTTAATCGAAAGAGGGCGCGCGTATGAATACACTAGTAGTAATGGCGGCAATATTATTTTTATTAATGGTTGCTGTTGGTGGCGGAAAGGGTGCAAGATCGTTTATTGCTTTGTTTTTTAATTTTGTTGTACTTCTTTTTGCGATCTTTATTATGTTAGATCCATCTGCAAATATAATCTTAGTAACGATTATCGCAAGTGCAGCAATTAGTTGTATTACACTTTTTTATATTAATGAGGTGAACAGCACAACTAAAACGGCATTCCTGTCTACGGTAATCACGATCGTTTTATTAATCTCTCTTATCGTGTTCCTAACAGAAACAGCGATGATTCAAGGTTTTAGCGAAGAAGAAGTAGGAGAGCTTTACATATTTTCCTTTTATATCGGCATCGATTTTATGAAAATTGCTGCTGCCGTTATCATTATGAGTACCATTGGTGCCATTACAGACATGGCGATTGCGATTGCCTCACCAATGCGGGAAATATTTTACCATCATCCAACGATTACTAAGAAAGAATTATTTAAATCCGGATTAAGTATCGGCAGAGATATTCTTGGCACCAATACGAATACGTTATTTTTTGCCTTCTTTGGTGGTTATTTAGCATTACTGATCTGGTTTAAGGATCTTGATTATTCTACTGGGCAAATCGTCAATTCAAAAGTGTTTACCGAGGAAATCATAACGATTATGTGCGCCGGCATCGGCATAGCAATCATTATTCCCATTACTTCTTGGATCACAGCGTATGTTTTGATGAAGGCGGGATTGAAGAAGGAAGAGGAGATTGAGGGGAGTGAGTGATGCAATGATTTGTCTACGAGTGGGAAGCAGACTCCATCAGGTAGCTATTATATGAAGACTGATAACAATTGGATATTATTAATTCTACACATACCGGTTTTTCCGGTATTTATAGACATATACTGATTTTCCCGGTATGTAAAGACCACTAATTAATATATGGTATTTTCTCGGGGTGATCGCACTTCTAATAATCCTATATATCATTTGGTTTCCTCTTAAAAAAATCGCAACACCTTTATCCGAGGAATTAGGTAGACACTATAGTAGAACCGCTCTATATCTTACATTGTTTTGGATTGCTTATCCAACAGTTTGGTTAATTGGTCCATCTGGTTTAGGTATTACGCAAAGCATTGTAGATTTACTTACTTTTATCATTCTACCTGTTTTCTCAAAGGTTGGATTTAGTATTCTAGATTTATCGGGACTAAGGAAGCTAGGTTTATCAAAGGTAAAAGATTCAAACTTAACGATGTAATTCGGAACATAAGTACTATATTAATTAGCATGAAAAAATTAAGCAAATGATTTTAGAATTTCTTCTAAAATCATTTGCTTATTTAAGGGACCGACACTCCATTTACTACCGAAGCAATCTTATCAATGATGGTCTTGTAATGCCTTAGCCAACTTTTATTTTCCAATCTCTTTTTACAGGTGATCGGTTTTCTCAGAGTATTGTCGTTCACCTTTTTCACGGTTTTTTTCACGCTTTATATTTTTCTCATGGCGTTTGGCGTTGTTATCTCTTGGTTTTTTATCATCATCATTCGTATTTATTATTTGTGACATTAGAAGATGCTCCTTTCTAAAGAAGTTAGATTTAGTATGAAACAGAATAACATTATTTATGTGATGGATATATTGGGTATCAATAATGAAATTTAAAAAGACAAGGGCACGTTATGGCCCTTGTCCCTTTGAAGGAAGGTTGAAATACTTTGGCGAGTTACTTAAAACATACTGTAGTATCGTCCATCGCTAACACCTCATTTAAAAGGATTCACTATGGGTTTCTACATTCACTTGTTTGTCGATCACCAACACCTCATTTGCATGAAGATTGTGATTCTTACCTTAACTTTTTGGTTAAAGTTCATCCAAGTTGTTTTTCACTGACACCTCATTTATTTCTGTTTTCCTTCCAACAAAAATTATTATGCCTAATAATACAGATATTATTCAGAAGCAGAAAAAGGTTTTTTACCCTGCTCTTTTAACTTCTCATCCAAATAATCACGCAATCGCGATATGGCTGCTTCATCAGAGGTAGGGCCAAGTTTTATTGTTTCCTCAAACTGCTCGTGACTGAACGCTAGGTCAGCTTGAATCACATCTGGGGTTAGTCCAGAAAGCTTGAAGTTGTCATTTAATTCTTTACCAACTTGGTGTCGTTGTTCAGGAGTTAGGCTCATGCTCATGTTTTCACCTCCATTTATTTCATTTTCATCATTCCCAATTAGCTTTTTCTTATGTTCGGTTCTATATATAGCTTTTTCTTATCATTATCCATAACTTATTAGTATTTTCACTTATCTTCAAAATAAAATATAATGAATACATACGCAAGCTGTGAAAAGGAGAAATTAATATGGATATCAAAAAGGACGTTAAAGACCAGTTTGGCAGAAGTGCCGATCATTATGTAGAAAGCATGGGACATCGTGCAGGTTGGGATTTAAAAAAGATGATTGAAATGGCTAATCCAAAAGGTGATGAGCTAGTCCTTGACGTTGCCACCGGTGGCGGTCATATGGCAAATGCGCTTGCCCCGCATGTAAAAAAAGTAACAGCACTGGACTTAACACCAGAAATGTTAGCTGCTGCGAAGAAGTTTATTAAAGCTAACGGACATTTTAATGTTGCGTTTGTGGAAGGTGATGCCGAACAACTTCCATTTGAAGATGAATCCTTTGATCTCGTTACTTGTCGGATTGCTCCACACCATTTTCCAAATGTTGAAAGCTTCGTTGCTGAAGTTCATCGTGTATTAAAATACGGTGGAAAGTTTTTGTTGGATGATAACGTGGCACCTGAAGTTGATGCGTACGATGAATTTTATAACAAGATTGAAAAACTGCGAGATTATAGTCATTATCGTGCCTGGAAAAAGACGGAATGGATCACAATGCTTGAAACAAAGGGATTTGAAATACAAGCATTACATCGTTTTGAAAAACGATTTAGTTTCGATAGTTGGTGTGATCGGATGAATATGCCATCCTCGGAGAAACAAGCATTAACTGAGATAATACGAAATGCTTCAGATCAGGTGAAGGACAGGTTTCGTGTTGAATTGGAAGATCGTAAAGTGATAGCCTTTGTTGGTGAGGCTGCTTTGGTAAATGCTGTGAAGCGTTGATTTTGATTAAAATTAAAGGGTTTGTGAAAAATATGACTGTAGTTTTACAACATTCTCCAACTACCCGTTGCAAGTTCTCATAAATAACTTTACGTATAGTTATTTCAAATTTGACAAAACTAAAGCCATTCTTTAACTTAAGGTGATGATCAATGATCCTTGCTGTATTTGTCTTTATTTTGGTTTTCTTGTTAATAATTTTTTGCAACTATAAAAAGAAACTTCATCTTTTTGAGATCCTATTTATTGGAATGACAGTTTGGTTAATTACACATTCGGTTTCATCTATTCTTATTGTCAATTTAGAATTACTAAGCTTGTCAAACAGTAAAAGTGATTTCTGGACTCATTTTTTTAAGCGGCTATTGCTTTACCCGTTAATTGTTATTATCTTTTTCGATATGTACCTTAGATTTAGAAGTCGCATTGGAAAAGTCGTCCTTTTATTCTGTAATATTTGCTTTATGTCTTCGTTAGAGTTTTTATTTATTTTTTTAGGGGTACTAAAAAACAAAAATTTTAACATTCATCATTCATTAATGGAATGGACATTTACAGTTGCTCTTACATTTATACTTTGGAACTGGTACAGAAAACAACGTCTAATGAGGTAATAATATGTTACTATACCTTCCTGAAAAATTTGATATTAATGAATGGGCTATAATTATTACAGTAGTATTTAACATTGTGATTTTTTTATCTTTCCATAAAAGAATTCCAAAAGAGATAACCCCTTTAATTGTATTGCTCAGCATTTCATTTCCCAAAATTTTGGATCATTCAATGGGAGTTAAGCCATTTAATTACTATGACTTAACTGATACTAATAAGTATGAGTTATTTGATGTAATTTTCTACGGTGCGTATCCAGCTTTCGGATACTTATTTGTCTATTACTTGGATTATTTTAATTTTAAAAGAATAAAACTAGTCTTATACTTTTTATCATGGGCATTATTCTCAGCTGTATTTGAACTACTACTAGTTAGACTACATGTGTATGTTTACACTGGTTGGAAAATAGTTTATTCATTACCCGTCTATATTTGTGTTCTTTCACTAACGTTTTTGTTTTATAAGTTCCTTATCTATTACAAAAATAACAATACCGACAAACAAACTAATAGGGCTAAATAGATTTCTTTGCCCTATTTCTATTCACATAATATGGGTCTACTAATAATCAAACGAGTTACTTCTCAATTTGATTCCGAGATTTTTAATAATTGTAAAAGTGGCATATCGTAACAGAACTCTGATTTTAATTATCTTTTACAAACCTTCTGAAGATATGAAAGTTAAACTATGTCATTTTTCAATAAGTGTGTCAGCCAGTCGTGTATTCGCCTACTTCATTGCAACCTCAAATCATGTTCAGACCCCAACTGCAAATTACATTTTATCCAAATCGTTTAGCTGACACTTCAACTAATCTCCCAATAACAACACTCGATACAATTACGCTTGCGGTTAACAAGTAGAATCGTTAACAAGAATTTTACGTATTTCATTAAAATACGGTTTGCTACACCCTTAGCAATTTCTGAATAAGTATTAGGAAGGATTACAACCAATTACTTCCCACCATAGCGGCCAGCAATATCACCACTGCGAACAGACTGTTGAATAGTTCGGGCTACCTTTTCCAAAATACGATCCCCTTCTGCATGACCGAACTAGTTATTCACATATCTAAAATAATCATTATCCAACATGATAAAAGAGAGGTCATTTTGAAGATCGACTATTTTTGAAACCCTTCTTCCAACCATTTAACAAAAAAGTTCCCCAAGACGATAGTCTCAGAGAACATAATATTAGTTTTTTTATCGACGGAGGAATGTATTTCCCAGTTACTTATATTAATCTACTAATACCTCTTCTTTTCCCTTGAAATTTTCATACCATTTATCGATTTCTTTCTCACTCATCGGGCGTGCAAAATAATATCCTTGAACAATGAGCGCTTCAGGAGTTGAGCGTAAGAATTCAATTTGGTCTTTTGTTTCGACACCTTCAATTACAATTTCTAAATTTAATGAATAACATAGTGAAATAATCGCCTTCATAATGGCAGAATCCTTTTCTGAGCTTGGAACATCATCAACAAATGTTTTGTCAATTTTTAATGTTGTTATTGGTAATCTTTTTAAATAAGACAAAGATGAAACACCTGTTCCAAAATCGTCTAGTGCTACAGGAAAGCCTAATGCTCGTAAGTTATTTACTGCATGAATGGCACTCTCTATATTTGAAACAACACTCGTTTCTGTCATCTCCAACTCCATTTGGTTAGCTTCAATATCATACTTTTCAATGCTATCTTGTAAAGCCTTCATTAACCTTGATGACGTAACATAAGGACCAGGTATATTAATTGCCACCTTCCAATTAATATGTCCCTCATACTTCCATTTTTTAATTTGCTGGCAAACCCTATCAATTATCCAATCTGTCACATCAAACATCTTTCCATGCTCTTCTAAAATCGGAATGAATACTCCAGGGGATATCGGACCTTGACTAGGATGGTTCCAGCGAAGCAGTGCCTCTAAACCAGACACTTCTTTTGTTTTCAAACAAACCTTTGGCTGATAAACGACAAATAAATCATTATGCTGCATCGCTTGGTCAATATCTAAAATTAATTTCTGCTCAAATGAATACGTATGAATAGCAGGATCATATTCAATAACTTCATGTTCATAATTTATGGTAGGGTGCTGTAGCACCGCCATGGCGTTTTCAAAAAGCCTAGGAACATCCGCACTTTTACGAGTAACTGCATAGCTAGATGCCGTTTTTACTGTGAGCGATTGGTCCTTTACAACGATCGGCTTAGCCAAAATAGATGAGACTTGCTCCAAAGTAATTGTTAATTTTTTATATTCATGTGAATGATTCGTATATAACGCAAACCTATTTCCTTCTATTCGATACAAACTTACTGACGTCGGTTTAAGCTTTAACGCCAATTGTCCGATCGTTCGAATTATCTCATCTCCTAATTCATACCCATAGCCACTATTCCATTCAGCTAAACCATGAATATGGATGATAGCAATATATCCAGTTGAAGAGGGAGATTTTAATAGTTTTTCAAATTGTCTACGGTTCGGTAATTTCGTGAGTGCATCGAAATAATTTAACCGATAATCAACATAACGATCTACTATGCTTGAAAAAGCTGAAAAACCAAGCAAGAGAGCTATACCTACAGTAACTCCTACGATAATTAGCGTCGTATCCATGTTATGCACATGGTTTATCAACTGACTTGAAGATTCAGGCAAGTAAAATACGATGGCTTCCATCCCTGTATAATGCATACTTGCAACAGCAAGTCCCATAATCATAGCTGTTATTCCTTTAATTAAAAAATTTCCCATCAGACGTTGCTTTGAAGAAAATATATAGATTGCAATTAGGGAAACAATAATTGCAATACCTATAGAAGCGGCAAATAGCCAAGGCCGATACACGTAGTTGGCTTCCATCTTCATCGCAGCCATTCCTAGATAATGCATGGTTGAAATCCCAATTCCCATTATCATTCCTGCAATTAAAGTTGATCTTAGTAGACGTTTTTGCCGACTAGCAATATAGAAAGCCAAAAATGATGCTATAATTGCTGGAATAGCGGAAATAATTGTAGTGAACACATCATATTTCATGGATACCGGTAACATAAATGCCGCCATACCGATAAAATGCATGGACCAAATCCCAAGCCCCATGGCAATGGAAGCAAGAGTTAACCAAATATTACGATGAAAAAAGCTATTTTTTTGAATTCTTTCATTCATTGAAAGCGCGGTATAAGAGGCGCAACAAGCAATAACAATCGATAACGCGACAATAGGTAAAGAATATTCACCATGAAGATAAATGACCTGATTCGGATCAGGGAATGTAAACATAGGCAATAACCTCATTCAGAGATATTTTTTATAGCTTATTCAATTTCATAATACTGATTTTTAACTACTGTATAAGGTAATTTTAAAATTGACTCAGCTAATAGTAAAAAACGTAAATATATGGTCCATTATATAATAAATTTGAAATGAATAGGTGTATTAAACGCGTTTAACTTTAATTAACAATCTAAAATGAGATAAGATGAAAACGAGTCCTAAGCGTTATAGTAGTGTACAATATTACGATATAAGCTGCACGACATACCCACCAGCAACTCCTAATAGAACAATTAACCAAGCTGGTACTTTCCATATATTTAACAAACCGAATAAGATAACAGCTAAAGCAAAATCAGCAGTACTAAAAATAGAGCTACTGATTACTGGATCATAAAAAGCGGCTAATAAAATTCCTACAACACTCGCATTTACACCCATTAAAATGCCTTGGAAAGATACACGCTTACGCAATTCATTTAGAAATGGTAAAGCAGCAATAATTAGTAAAAAGGAAGGTAGAAAAATTGCAATTGTTGCTACGATCGCTCCAGTTACTCCTTCCATCATCGTTCCAAGATAACTAGAAAAAGTAAATAATGGACCAGGTACAGCTTGTGCCATTCCATATCCAGCTAAAAACTCGTCCGCTGTCAATAACCCGTTAGGTACTACTTCACGCTCAATCATTGGTAATACGACATGTCCACCACCAAATACAAGTGAACCAACTCTAAAAAAGATATCAAAAATGTTTAGAAACGGGTTATCTGAGATTCTGTTTAACAAAGGTAATATAATGAGTAAACTGATTAAGGTTCCTAGAGAAGTCAAACCAAGCTTTTTGGAAATACGAATGGAAAATGGCTGTACTTTTGACTCGGCTTTATCTTGAAAGAACTTTAATCCTAATAAACCTGCACCAACAATAATTAAAATCTGCATCCATGCAGATGGAAATAAAAGCATGATAGTAGCAGCAACTAACGATATTGCTATCCGAGGTTTATCAGGTGTCAACTTTTGCCCCATACCTATTAGTGCATGTAAAACAACAGCTGCAGCAACTATTTTCAAGCTGTGTATGAAAGTCGCATCTCCTAAATCAAAGGTTTGATACATCAACGCAAAAATAATTAATACGATGATTGATGGTACTGTAAATCCAATCCAAGAGACGAGACCCCCTAGCAATCCTCCACGCAGCATACCGATCGAAATACCAACCTGACTACTAGCAGGACCAGGAAGGAACTGACAAACAGCAATGATATCTGCATATGTTTTATCATCTAACCATTTTCTTCGGTCAATGTACTCGTCCTTAAAATATGCTAGATGAGCAACTGGACCTCCAAAAGAAGTGAAACCTAATTTTGTGGAAGCCAACAAAATTTCGATGAGCATTTGAAATTTATTTTTTTGCTTAGACATAGTTACCTTCCTCCCTATTTTATTTCTTTAAATAACTCATAAGCTTTTTTCCTAGCCTCTATAAGAATTGCATTTCCTTTATCTGTAGTGGAGTAATATTTTCTAATTTTACCTTCTACGTTTTTCTCTTCCCTTTTCAATAGTCCATCAGACTCCATGCCATGTAATATAGGATAAAGGGTACCTGAACTAATGGTATAACCATGTTCTCTCAATTCCTCTACCATCCATACACCATAGATAGGATGCTCGTTGGCATGATGCAATATATGAATGTGTATGAACCCTAGAAACAGTTTTCTTAATACTTTATCTTCCAATAGATCACCTCTATTTTACAATATATAATTTAGATATCGAATACCGATATCGGAATTATATATTAAGTTACTTCACTAATTCAAGGACAATATAGGAAACTTAACAGTATCTTTACAGCTAAGTGAACGCTTACGCATGAATATTTTTGAAAACTTAAATGGAGACATAACAGGAAGGGGCTAGAAGGAATTAGATCGTTAGCACTGATGCCTGGCTTTTCACAATTTGAATAACTGTTTAAAAAGTTCGGTCTTACAGAAAATAATTGGTGAGATTTGCAAAGGTAAATCCCGAGGTAGCACTCTCACATCTGTAAATTTCACCTCCATCAATGGGACTCAGCCTGACGTCGAAGAAAATTACAAAAAAGTATTTCACGAATTTCGAGGATGGAATTTACATTGATATGCTTTTTTATTTAAAAGAGCAGCTATCAAATTGGTGCTTAAGATAGATGCTCCAGCTTTTTTCATCGGCAGTTATGTATCAGATGTAATCCGCTGAGGCATAACCAAATATGCATTTGCCTTCCTATCTTTAAGAACTTTAATTAAATGTTCCTTCATAGAAATGTCACATGTTACCTGTATAAAAACCTCATTTTTTCGACTACCAGAAAGCTTTATTTTCTTTTTTTGCAAAGCTAATTCGATTAATAATCCCAAGGAGAAACCGCCTACTAAACCGAATAGCCCCCAAATTACTGGTCCCCAGTACCATACGAAGCCATATATTGTTCCAAGAACCATAAAAATCGTTCCACTCACCATAGCTCCGTCCAAAACACTTCTGCCATCGACCCTATGTAGCGAATCAATGATATATGTTTCGGTTTCAAGGTTTTCTAAAGGCATGGCAACAATATCCTTTGATTGTACGCCGATCGTCTCCATATCATGGATAGCCATCTCAACAAATGGCGAATGTTCAAATGTGGCATAAATCTGTAGCGTATCTTTTTCTAGCGTGTTTTGTCTTTGTTGTTCCAAGTTTTCATCCCTCACTCTAAGATAACGTGTTTGCTCAATATCATATAATGTGTTGTTTTCATTTACCGCAGCATAAGCTTGATAGATGGCAAAGGCGTACATAGAAGGTATGAAAAGAAACCACTGCCAGTCAACCATAACAGTTGCAATAGTAAAATCCCCGATCGATGAATAAAACCAGCTACCGATGGCGTTAGCCTTATAAGTAACAAAGATCCACCATGCCAAAATAAATGTCCCTGCAATCGTATGACCACTATATAATTGCCCTAATCCTGGTGACAAAGTTGACCAAACTGCTGCTAACAAAGGTTTTTTCTTAGAAACGATAACAATATCAAAAGCACTAACCACTGAAGGTACGACAGGTGCATCTTCCACTTCTGATAGAATGTGACTTTTACTTATTTCAACAGCAGAATTGTAACTATCCCAGATACTAAATATATAAGCTCCCATATATAGCAGAACCCATTCCTCGTTTATGACAGCCTTTGCCTCCTCGAACTCGCCAAGCATGGATAAGGCTATACCCAAGTTTAGATTAGCCTGTGAGTTTACCACAAGTTCCCAAATAATTAGAATAAAACCAGGTAGATACCTTCCTATATATACGTGACCAAACCCCGGGAAAGTTAACGACCACCAAGCTGCTACCCATGGAATGCGCGGGTAAACGGAGTTAGCTCCAAATGTAGATAATGCCCCTTTGGAATAGCGCGGTCTTATGCTAGCTGACTGAAACTTCTGATGCGGCATAGGTATCCTCTCTTTCGTCTTGAAATCTTTTATAACATTCCAAGAAATTACCAAGGTTATTCATTCTCTCATAGATTCTCAGCAGCTCGGATTAGTCCTGTTTTTCAGATAAAGCAAAAACCAGTCACTGATGTTGATTTATTAATCTTTGTGACTGGTTTATCATTTTTATGAACTATCTTCTTCCCACTCATTTCTGATGAGATTGGTCAAAAAGTGTTTTTTTGAAAATTCACTATTATTACATATTCTAGTGATCATCATCTTTTGGTAAGAGAGCAAAATCTTGTGCTACATATAGATAGAAAAAGCTGATTTTCAAATAGAAAACCCGCTTTTTACTTATATTTAGGCTCCAACGTCATAGCCTTGCTCTTCAATAGCCTCTTTCATAACTTCAACTGTAACTTTTGCTTCATCAAAAGTAACATCCACACTACCTGCTTCTAAGTTAACTTCAGCAGCTGACACACCATTTAGTTCTTTTAGTGCACCTTCTACTGAACTTTTACAGTGACCACAGGTCATGCCTTGCACATGTAACGTTTTCTCCATGACCTTTCACCTCCTTTACATGTATCCTCTTATAATTTCACTCGTTTTAAGCGCAATGCGTTCGAGACAACACTAACTGAGCTTAATGCCATTGCTGCACCAGCAACCCATGGTGCAAGTAAGCCGACTGCTGCAATTGGGACTCCTGCTGTATTGTAACCAAAAGCCCAGAAGAGATTTTGACGGATATTTTTAATCGTAGCATGACTAATTTTGATTGCTTTTGGGATTAGTAATAACTCACCACCAAGAATCGTTACATCGGCAGCTTCAATTGCTACTTCCGTTCCGGTACCAATCGCAATTCCAATATCGGCGATTGCTAATGCGGGCGCATCATTGACCCCATCTCCAACCATAGCAACCTTTTTACCTTGCGACTGGATTTCTTTTATTTTATCCGCTTTTTCTTCTGGTAAAACTTGAGCGATGACTTGGTCGATGCCAACCTGTTTTGCAATTGCTTGTGCAGTTCGTTCGTTATCACCTGTCAACATGATCACTTCTAAGCCTTGTTCTTTTAACTCTCTTATTGCTTGTGATGCTGTTTCTTTAATCGTATCAGCAACAGCAACAATGCCGCGATATTGTCCATTAATCGCAATTAACATCGCTGTTTTTCCTTCATTCTCATAATCCATCAACGCTTGTTCCGCTCCACCAACGTCGATTTGGTGATTATGCATTAGTTTTCGATTTCCAACAAGAATGTGATCTTTAGAAATATCAACTTCAATACCATGCCCAGGTATAGCAGTGAAATCGTCCACTTCAACTAAATTAATATTTTTTTCGGTTGCGTAGGCAACGATTGCTTCCGCAAGTGGATGCTCTGAGCCTTTTTCTGCACTCGCCAGTAACTGCAATGTTTCCTCGTCACCAGTAAAGTTTGTGACTTCAGGTTTCCCTTTTGTGATGGTACCTGTTTTATCTAACACGATTGCATTTAATGCATGGGTGCGCTCGAGATGTTCTCCCCCTTTAAAAAGGATTCCATTTTCTGCAGCCTTTCCTGTGCCAACCATAATAGAAGTTGGTGTTGCTAGTCCTAAAGCACAAGGACATGCGATCACTAAAACAGCGATAGCTGCAACGAGGGCTGGCTCAAATTGACCAGGTTCCAGGAATGAGATCCATACGATAAATGTGAGAATTGCTATTCCGACAACAATCGGTACGAAATAACCAGAAATAACGTCAGCTAATCGTTGGATTGGTGCTTTTGAGCCTTGGGCTTCTTCGACAATTTTCACAATCGATGCAAGGGCAGTATCTTTCCCTACCTTCGTTGCTTCCATTTCTACCGAACCGTTTTTGTTGATCGTCGAGCCGATGACAGTTGAATCAACTCCCTTTTCAATTGGAATCGATTCTCCCGTAATCATTGATTCATCAACAGCTGTTCTTCCTTTTACCACTACACCATCTACCGGTATCTTCTCACCTGGTTTTACGACTAAGATATCTCCAACAGCAACATCCTCGACTGGGATCATAACTTCTTGACCCTTTCTGATCACGCGTGCTTCTTTCGCTTGTAAATTAAGTAAAGAAGAGAGTGCATGCGTTGTTTGGTTTTTGGCTCTTGCCTCTAAATACTTACCAAATAATATAAGCGTGATTAAGATGGCACTCGTTTCAAAATATAAGTGTGGCATATATCCAGGATTACCAATCGTCTTAAAGGCTTCGTATAAACTATAGAAATAAGCAGCACTTGTGCCCAATGCAACTAGCACATCCATGTTCGCTCCACCATTTCGAAGGTTCTTATAGGCACCAACATAAAACTGCCAACCGATTATAAATTGAACAGGTGTTGCTAAAGCAAATTGGAACCACGGATTCATAAATATATCCGGTATCGTCATATTAAATAAATGAACGAACATCGTAACTAAAAGCGGTGCAGCTAACACAGCAGAAAAAATTAACTTCTTCTTCATCTTGTTGATTTCTTTTTCTTTATGTGTTTGTTTTTCTTCTGCTTCAGCTTTTGGCTTTGCATCATAACCGAGTTTTTTAATTCTCTCCATTATTACTTTAGCGTTGATCAAACCAGGGTTATATTCAATCGATGCCGATTCTGTTGTTAAGTTTACAGACGCATATTTAATTCCTTCTTGCTTATTCAGTACTTTTTCAATACGGGTGGAACAAGCTACACATGTCATGCCAAAAACATCTAATTCTGCTTTTTCCGTTAAAACCCCGTAACCGACCTTTTCAATTTTTTTCGAAATATCGTCGATGGATATCTTGTCTGAGTCGTAGTCTATGGTTGCCTTTTCTGTTGTTAAATTAACTTGAGCTTCTACTCCATCGATTTTATTTAATACTTTTTCAACACGAGTCGAACATGCTGCACATGTCATGCCAGTTATACCAATCGTTATATGATTTGTTTCTCCCATACTAGTTTCCTCCTACTTGGAAAACTGCTTCATAACGCTCATCAATTCATCGATCGCTGCTCTGCCATCACCATCTTTGATAGCATCACTAACACAATGGTTGAGATGTCGTTCTGTGACAGAGAAACCTACATTTTTCAAAGCAGATTGTATGGCGCTAATTTGCACTAAAATATCAACACAATATCGGTCTTCTTCGACCATTTTCTGTATTCCGCGCACTTGACCTTCAATACGTTTTAATCGATTAATTACTTTTTGTTTTTCACCTTGCGTTCTAGGTTTACTAGGGTGATCGTGTAAGAATTCATCCAAATAAATCACTTCCTTTTTTCTTTACATAAATACTATACCCCCATATAGTATTTTGTCAAACTAAAAGTATCTTCTATGTGTAGCATTTGTTATAGTTTTGACGAATTAGTTCATTTCATCATACTAACTTTTTCCGTAAAAAAATAAGGCAGATATGGTAAGCACCATTTCTGCCTGTTTTCTATTACATCCTAATATTTTACCGGTTCATAAAGTCAGTCCGCACTGCTACTAACTACACTAGTATCAGCATTATGCAATGCAAAGTTATCAAGTAATGTACGCACTTGATCCGATGAATTTGTCTCCATCAATTGGTTTCTTAATTCACCCGCACCTCTAAACCCGCGAACATAGATCTTAAAGAAACGACGAAGTGCTTTAAATGGACGAGCTTCAAGTTCCTTAGCATAATAATCATACAAATCTAGATGTAACCTTAAGAGATCAAGCAATTCCTCACTGCTAGGCTCTTTCGGCTCTTTTTGGAAGGCGAATGGGTTTGTAAAAATACCACGCCCAATCATCACCCCATCAACACCGTATTTGTTCACGAGTTCCATGCCAGTTTTATGATCTGGGATATCTCCGTTAATCGTTAACAGTGTATCTGGTGCCACCTCATCGCGAAGTTTCTTAATCTCAGGAATCAGTTCCCAATGCGCATCTACAAGACTCATTTCTTTTCTTGTGCGCAGATGAATAGAAAGATTTACAATGTCTTGTTTTAATAAATGCGTAAGCCACCCGCGCCATTCTTCTAGTTCCGTGTAACCAAGCCTTGTCTTCACACTTACGGGCAATCCTCCCGCTTTTGCTGCTTGTATCAGCTCTGCAGCAAGTTCCGGACGACGAATCAGGCCGCTTCCCTTCCCATTTGCAGCCACATTATGAACAGGACACCCCATATTGATATCGATCCCACGAAAACCTTCTTTTGCCATTCCAATACTCATTTGTCGAAATAATTCGGGTTTATCTCCCCAAATATGAGCGACAATTGGTTGTTCATCTTCTGTATAAGTCAACCGCCCACGAACACTCTGTTGCCCCTCGGGGTGGCAATAACTTTCTGTATTAGTGAATTCTGTAAAAAATACATCAGGTCTAGCTGCCGTGCTTACTACATGACGGAAAACAACATCCGTCACATCCTCCATTGGTGCTAATATAAAAAACGGCCGAGGTAAATCAAGCCAAAAATTATCTGTCATATCTAAATTTCAATCCTCTCATTATCGGGGCATCGATACAAACGCTGACCCAAAAATAAAAAAGCAAAGATGTCTTTGCTCCTTTTATACTTATACCATGCATAAGCACTATTTATCAACCGAAAGTTAACGTACAAACTCTTAACTCACAAGTTATCTCATATATGACCGTCGTCACACTATGTATCAATCTTTTTTTACAGATAATTTCCCTACAAAGTGCTAGGCTACTTGTTTCCATACAAAACTAGATGATTGTGCAATGGGTAATATTATCGTGGATTTTCCTCAAGCACACACTCAAATTTAGATTGATAGGCAAGGCCATGTAAAAATTTATCATTCCATTCCCGACAACCTCCCCCACTGAGATGAATCTTTTCAGAGGGGGGCATGAGTTAGAACACTAGGCCAACTTGTATTTTGCAGACAATTTGATGCTTAACATTTTAGCACTAACGTTTTTTTCCATAATATCACTATACTTTTTTCAATTCACAAAGGTAAAAAGGCGTTAATCCAATTGGAGATTAACACCTTTTTAGAAATAACGCTTATAATCAGCGTTTAGTGTACTTTAACTAAACATTGGTAATATATATTGAATCAAGAACCATAAAACAATAAGAAGAATCACTATATAAGCTGTATACTTAATAAAAGTTGTGGCGATCCTACTAGGATCTGATTTCTTTTCTCTTTTTTCATACTCGATGTGCTGATCTTTATCTGGCATCCATCTCGCCTCCATGTTAGTAGATTAGTAATTTCTTTATAACCTACCATTCCCGTTACCTTCTTAATTAAACTTCCTAACTATTTGAATTGATTGGATTTCTAAAAGAAGAGTAAAATAGCAATTTTGATAATTTAGTGGCCACCAGAGCCCTTATTAGTTTTTTAGCTTCAGCGCGGATTCAAAAACTCACCTAAAAGCTCTTTAGCGCTATAAACGATACGGTCAGCCTTTATCCTTGTCCCCTCAAGTGCTTCTCTATTACGATGATTCATCCAAATACTGTACCAACCCGCTTGCTTTGCTCCCACCACATCATTTTCAAAAGAATCGCCGATATAAACTGTTTTTGATTTGTCTAAACCAAGTTTGTTTTCTATATAAGAAAAGACTTCAATAGAAGGTTTTGCATGTCCAACTGCTCCAGAAATGAACAGGTTCTCTGCTGCAATCCAATTAGTTAAACCTAGCTGTCTTATTTTCATAGACTGATGTTCTGGCTCTCCGTTTGTTAACACCGCAAGCTGTTTACCTTGGTTGGATAGCAAATCTAAAAGCTGCTTTACTTCTCCAAATAATGTAATGCTTTTTTGCCCTGTTACATAAGCTTCTTGGAAATCAATTGCTTGCTGCTCGGTGATTTCTATATGTAAATCCTGGCATGCTGCCGTAATTCGGTATGTGTGCATATCCGCTGTTGCTAATTGTCCAGATTGCCATTTGTCAAACAGCGCATCACTGTGTTTTCTGCTAGCGATGTACAGTTGGGCAACTTCCTGTTCTGACAGCGTTCGTGTAATAATTTTCTCACACGCATTTTTAAAAGGTAATGCTTGATCGTATAACGTATCGTCAACGTCAAAGATGATTGTATCCAATTTTGTATACCCCCTCTATCTATAGCATAACATGGTTAATATCTAGAAAGGCTTGTCACAATCCTAGTAGTCAAACCGCACACCAAAGCCATGGCATTTAGTTCCGCAAGACTGGAATTCGACTTAAAAATACGATAATGTTAATACAGTCATTTGTGAGTCAGTTTCATAATTAATGTACACAATTACTTACAACAACATAAGATTGAGCACGTGTGACTAGTGGTGAAATTGACTAACAGAAATATTTAGGAAACGGATGGGATCAACGATGATTGTAAAGACAGAGGAAGATATAAACAGTTTAAAAGAAATAGGTAAAATCGTAGCATTCATTCGAGAGGAATTGGTTAGTAAAACCGTACCAGGTATTACGACAAAGAAACTCGATGAAATTGCTGGTAATTTATTCAGCGAGCATGGGGCAGTCTCTGCTCCAAAGGGCGTATACAATTTTCCAGGATACACTTGCATCAGTGTTAATGAAGAAGTGGCGCATGGTATTCCTGGCAGCCGCAAAATAAAAGAAGGTGACATAGTAAATATAGATGTATCTGGCAGCAAAAATGGTTATTTTGCCGACACCGGTATTTCATTCGTAGTTGGGCAGGGAGACCCAGAACGAAGCAAAATATGTGCAACTGCTGTAGAAGCATTTGAAAACGGATTGAAAAAAATTAAACCTGGTTGTAAGAAAAGTGAACTTGGTAAAGCGGTCGCAGAAACCGCAAAGAAAAATGGATTAAAAGTAATTATGAATCTTACAGGACATGGCATTGGTCGCTCTATCCATGAGTCACCTGACCATATTTATAATTTTCACGAGCCATTCGATGACGAACCTTTACTAGAAGGAATGGTCATTGCTTTCGAGCCTTTTATTTCAAATAATGAAGAGGAAGTTTTTCAATACGAAGACGATGAATGGACATACGTAACGGAAGACAGTTTGGTAGCACAATGCGAACATACGATTATCATTACGAAAGATGGGCCAATTGTGATTACCTTATAAAATTCAAAGGGACAGGTCCCTTGTCCCGCATTATTGGACGATAACCTTTTTACAACCCAATTCTGTCACCTTATTTTATTACAAGCCTTTAGTCAATTTCATTGATTGTGAATTCTATCATACAGGTGTATAGTGATAAAGTATTTATTCTAAGTTACTTCTAGAGGTGTTAATCAACATGAAAAACATATGGCAAATATACAAACAAGACTGGATCAATGTAAGTAAAAGTCCAGTTGCATTATTTCTAATTATCGCATTAATGATACTTCCTTCACTATATGCTTGGTTTAACTTAATGGCGTCTTGGGATCCATATTCGAACACAGGTGACATCGCCATAGCTGTGACAAATGACGACACTGGCGCAGTTGTTCGCGGTGAGTCGATCAATGTTGGAAATGAAATTATTGAAAGTCTGAAAGGCAACGATAAACTTGGCTGGACATTCGTCAGCCATGAGGAAGCTGAGCGTGGTGTTAAACACGGTGATTTTTATGCCAGCTTATACATACCTGCTGATTTTTCAGAAAAGATCGCTACAATACTAGAAGACAATCCGGAAAAACCTGAGATTGAATATAGCGTCAATGAAAAAATTAATGCAATTGCTCCAAAAATGACGTCGTCTGGGGCATCAACAATTGTTCAAGAGGTTGGAAGTAACTTCGTGAAAACCGTCAGTGAAACAGTCTTAACTATTTTCAATGACGTTGGAATCGAGTTGGAAAACGAACTTCCAACCATTCGCAACATGGAAACGAAAGTGTTTGCTTTAGAAGAACAGCTTCCTTACTTAGAACAAATCGGAGAAAAAACGATTGCGCTCGAGGCAAAACTTCCTGAAATAAGCAATCAAGCTAAAAAAGTACTAGAGCTTGAAGAAATGCTTCCTCAAATTGAGGAGGCTGGTGACAATATTTTATTGTTAGAGAGTAAATTACCAATGATTCAAGAAGTTGGTGAGAACATACAAACGATTCAGGAGAAGTTGCCTGAAATGGAACGGATTGCTGCAGCAGTCGTCGAAGTTGATGAAAATTTTTCCACTGTAAAAGAAACGGTTTCTACCACACTGGAAGATATGCAGGCAGCTGCTGAAATCGTCGCTCGCGCACAACAAGTATTGCCTAACGTTGAGCAAATTGTTGCGGATGGGAATACTTTTACAAATGAAACGAGTCGTTATTTAGAAGCTAACGAACAAGTATTTGCAAGTATTACACCTGTATTGAAGCAAAACCTAATGCTTTATGAGCAGACAGCAACGCATGTGCTCCAATTTGCTACTAAATATCAAAACGAGCAACTGTCTGAACAAGATGCGATTGCAACAATTCCAAATTTGCAAGCAGAGCTAACAAACAGCCTTACCAGCATAGAAAGTAACATCCGTTTACTAACACAGCTCAACAATTACAGAAATTCTGAGCAACTAACAGCGGAAGTTGCCCAACTCGAAAAACTGGGAGAAAACTTTCAAGCCGAACTACAAATATTAGACGAGTTCGCCGCATCTCTTCCTGCCCATGACAGTGCAGAAGTTGAACAGTTGAAAGTTTATGCAGCAGATGCTCAAGCTACCGCTTCAGACCTGGTTAACCAGTATGATGCTGTGATAATGCCAGAGCTTAACAGTGCAATAGAGCAGTTTAGTCAAACAGCGGAAACGGCAGTTGATGACTTGGCAAAAGCTGAACAAATGCTTCCTGAAATTGAAGCGATTTTAGCCGATACCAACACAGCATTAGTAGCTGCCACTGAGCGATTACAAACATTGGAGAATGAATTGCCAGAAATTGAAGAGCAGGTTCACCTTGCCGCAACAACAATTGCAACCGATATGGACAGTATTAAAGCAGGAATAAACAAAGCAGCCGATTTCTTTGTTCAAGATTTTCCTGCTGTTGCAGAGAAAGTGCATCGTGCTGCAGCGTTTATCCAGAATGATTTGCCAGATGCTGAAGGAGAAATCCATAACGCCGCCAACGTAATTCGCAACGATTTACCAAAAGCTGAGGCAGCTGTGCATAAGTTGGCTGATTTTATCCGTGAAGATTTTCCTGAATTTGAGGAAACAGTTAGAAATGCAGCAACCAAAATCCGTGATTTCGAACAAGACTATGACTTTGGTGAAATCATCGAGTTACTAAAAAATGATATCGAAGCAGAGAGTGATTTCCTCTCCAATCCGATCGAGTTGAAAGAAAATAAAATGTTTCCAATACCGAACTACGGCTCAGCTAATACGCCTTTTTATACAACACTAAGTTTATGGGTTGGCGCCTTGTTACTCGTGTCATTGTTAACGATTGAAGTGGAAAATAAAGAAAATCGTTACCGAGAGTCCGAAATGTTTGTTGGACGATGGTTAACGTTTATTACGATCGGCATTGCGCAAGCACTAATCGTTTCATTAGGAGATATGTTTATCTTAGGTGCCTACGTAGCTGCACCTGTACGATTTGTACTATTTTCATTGCTAATCAGCTTAACATTTATGACGATTGTTTATTCATTGATTGGTATCTTTGGAAATATCGGAAAAGGAATAGCAATTATTCTACTCGTGCTACAAATATCAGGTTCTGGTGGAACATTCCCGATCCAAGTAACACCACCATTTTTCCAAGCAATCAATCCATTTCTTCCGTTTACGTACGCGATCAGTTTGCTACGTGAAGCAGTCGGTGGAATTGTCGTAAGTATCGCATTAAAAGATGTGCTCGTTCTTTCATCAATCTTTATCGTCATCTTCTTTGTTGCCTTACTATTGCGAAAACCAATGGCAGCACGGTTGCGGAAAGTAAGTGAAGCCGCAAGAAAAAGCAAGTTAATTCAGTAACCATGGGGACAGGTACATTGTCCCCCTTTTTACTCTGAGTAGAAATATAATGCAGTCATCGGTACGAATTTCATGGGATTGCTACTCTATTCATCCACCTGCTCGATCCGAAAAAAGCACTTCTTAAGTTAACTTTATATCATACTGCTTTAACAAGTCCTTAAAAGCAGGTCGCTCATTGCCATCTCGTCCAATCACATGTGTTGCCGTCACTAATGAGTTCAGCACAGCTTCTTCGGTAGCCTCACCAATTGCTCGGAATGCTATATCGATATCTTCTTCATGAATCATTGGAATTGACATAACCGATGTTTTTTCGTGAGGTATTTTAGTCGCTGTCGAAAAACCAATAACTACTTCACCGCTTCCAGTAGTAATCATCGAACCTGTTCGTGATAACCCTGTTATCGTTCTTTTGATAATCCGATTCAATTGTCTTTCTGTTACAGGCAGGTCCGTAGCAACGATCATAATAATTGATCCTTTATCTTTTTCCTCACGTGATTCGAGGATACTCGCCTTCAATTCTTCCCCAACAGCCTTACCGTTCACCTTTAAATCACTTAATATGCCAAAATTGGATAACACCAAAACACCTATTGTGTAAGTCCCGTGGTCCATGTTCATTAGTCTTGAAGAAGTACCAATTCCACCTTTTAGTGAGTAGCAAAGCATTCCCGTCCCTGCTCCTACCGATCCTTCTTCAACCTGTTTTGACGTACTATTCAACGCCTGGATTACATGTTCATGCGTAACAGCTCTTGCTCGAACATCATTTAGCAGCATGTCATTACACTCACATACAACCGGATTAATTGTTCCCGTAGTTCTTCCAATTTCCGGATTATGTTCTAACATATATCCAATTAAAGCGTTAGCAGCTGTTCCGATGCTCAATGTGTTCGTCAAAATGATAGGCGATTCTAATGTGCCTAACTCATTAATTTGTATCGTTCCCATCGTTTTACCGAAGCCATTTATAACGTGGGTTGAGGCAATCAGCTTTTGTTTAAACATATTTCCTTGGTGAGGTAAGATAGCTGTAACACCCGTTTGCGTACCACTATCGCTAATTGTTACGTGACCTACCGTTACTCCTTCAACATCTGTAATCGAGTTGTATTGTCCTGTTTCTAACTTACCTACTTTGACGCCATAATCTCTAATTCTTTTTTGACTGGACACTGTTTATCCCCCTCGTACTAATAAATATAATCACATCGCATCTGGTGCCTCAATACCTAAAACTCTCAAGCCTTCATTCAACACAATTTGTACCGAATAGACAAGTGTTAATCTTGCTTGTTTTTGTTCGTTATCATCAAGAATACGCACATTTCCATAATATTTATTAAATGCCTTGGAAAGATCAAGCAAGTATTTTGCGATTTGAGATGGATCATTAGCATCAAAAGCACGCTTGACCACATCCGGAAATGCCATCAGATTTGTGACAATCCCCCACGCCTCTTCATCCGATATTTCAGTCTGAACATTACTTTCCTGTAAATTACCCTTTTTCAAAATGGAAGTGGCACGTGCATGTGTATATTGTACATATGGCCCTGTTTCACCTTCGAAACGTAGCATATCTTCTAATGAAAATTCAATATCATTAAGTCGAAAGTTCTTCAGATCGTGAAATATGACGGCACCCGTTCCAATCTGGCGGGCAACTTCATCCTTTGCATCCAGTGTTGGATTTTTTTCGATAATACTTTGCTTAGCGAGATTGATCGCATCTTGTAACACCTGTTCTAGCAAGACAACCTTTCCTTTTCGTGTTGACATTTTCTTGCCATCTTTCAACATCATTCCAAAAGGAACATGTGTCAGTCCTTGGTGCCACCGATAGCCCATTTTTTCTAATACTACAAACAGCTGTTTGAAATGAAGCGATTGTTCACTTCCAACCACATATAGTGATTTAACAAAGTGATAATTATCTTGGCGATAAATTGCAGCAGCTAGGTCACGCGTTGCATACAGCGTTGTCCCGTCTTTTTTCTTGATCAAACACGGCGGTACATCCTCGTTTATTTGTACGACTTTTGCTCCTTCTGAATCCTGCAGTAATTTCTTTTCTTCTAGAAGTTGAACTACGCTTTCCATTTTATCATTATAAAAGGCTTCTCCATGATTAGAATCGAAGCTAACACCTAACAATTCATAAATCTTGGAAAACTCTTTTAGCGATTCCTCTCTGAACCATTTCCAAAGTGCTAATGCTTCTTCATCGCCGTCTTCTAACTTCTTAAATGCATGTCTCCCCTGGTCATTCAATTTGTCATTTTGTTCTGCTTCTTCATGAAAATGAACATATAATTTTAGTAATTCTTTGATCGGATTTTCTTTTACTTTTTGTTCATCTCCCCACAGTTTATAAGCAACAATTAATTTTCCAAACTGGGTTCCCCAATCACCTAAATAATTAATTTTGATCGGTTGAAACCCACACTTAGCAACAATATGTGCTAGTGAATTACCGATTACCGTGGATCGTAAATGCCCCATTGAAAAAGGCTTGGCAATATTCGGTGATGAAAAGTCAATTGTAATAACACCGTTATTGCCAATGTTTGCATCTCCATAGTGATGCTTGTTTGCAACGATTTCTTTTATCACACGAGCAGACACTTCTTGTTTATTCAAAAATACATTCACATATCCACTGACGGCTTCAACTTTTTCAAAAAAATCAGATACCTCAATCTTACTAGTAAGCGCATTGGCAATTGTTTGTGGTGACTGACGATAAATTTTGGCTAGGTCAAAACAAGGAAAAGCCATATCGCCCATATGTTCATATTTCGGTTTTTCAATCATCTGTATTAGCTTATTTTCTTCAACATGCTCCTTTAATTGATCGTGTAACGCATCAGCAAAAATAGCTTTATAATTCATACAAGTTCCTCCTAAAATAATAAAACACCCGCCTCTTTCCATAAGGAAAAGAGACGGGTGTTGTCATTGGCCCGCGGTACCACTCTGCTTGTTTATATGTAAACCACTCCATTTGTTAACGAGGTACACCCCGGCTCATCCTACTAATGTTCAGAAGAGCATCTACAAAGTCCGGTTCATCATTTGCGCCGTAATCAGGCTCCCACCACCCCTGACTCGCTGTACCTTTACAAACAACTACTCTCTTTGTCATTGAATTTCTTATGTATTTCAAACTATTATAACTACTTTTTCACAAATTGCAATAGCTCTTTATCGAAATTCGCTTGTTCTCACCTATAAACCAAACCGCTCTTTAATCATTGTCGCAACTTCTTCAGCACTCATTTTCGAATTATTTATTCTCAAATAATTTTCTTTGTTTATTTCTCCATGTTCCGAATTTAAACGCATTGTGTCCATCGTGCTCAATAAATTGTGTTCTGATTGCTCGACGTTTCTTTTTGTCGGTTTATGCTCTAGCCTGTTCGCTGTTTTATTTCGTTTTAGCCTCTCTTCTACATCTGCTTCTAACTCAACAAAGAATATTTCGGCTCCTCGGTCACTAAATGTACTAGACATTTTTTCAACAGCTTCCCAGTCCTCTTTTTCGTTAAATGCCCAAACAAAAGTAAAAATCATTCCATATTGATCACTTTTCGAAAACGATTTAAATATTTCTTCACGAAACAGCGTGGATAATCTCCACATTTCAGGACTAAATCCGAAAAACGGCTCAAGCAAATCGATCGTCATATGGTTATGGAATAGTTGTAAATCAGTAATTTTTGATAACGCTTGTCCGACAGTCATTTTTCCAACTGCCTGAGGTCCGAATAGTAAAACAAATCTCACTGCTTTTTCACGCCTGGATTTTTCTAAAAGTATATCATTTCAGTCAACTAAACCGTAGACCACATACTTATAGTTCCCATGAATCAATACTATAAGCGTCTTATAACAAAATACCTGGCCCTAAATTATTAAGAGCAAACACTTCACTATAGCAGAAAACTAGCATCACCCACATCTACAAAATACGCCTTTCCGCTCACCGCATCAATGACACGGACATGGCCGACAGTGTCTGGAAAAGAGGCAACATAGCTTAAAGAAAATATTGATTTTTGATCTTCATCATACTCACGAACAAACATGAGCTCCATTTCTACATGTTTCTCGTAAATTTTTTTCACATCTTCCTTGGAAAGGACAGGTAAACTCGGAAACTTCTTAAATAGCGCATCAGATGGGACATCAAGATTAAAATTATTCACTTTTCCAGAATACCTTCCCACTTCCATAATAGATACGTGTTGATCTACGCGTACTTTATTACAAAATAAGTGAAAGTAAAACGTATATGAAGGCTCAGATTCAATGTCTTCTTCATAAAAATCGATCTCTTCTTCGGATTCGGACTCTTCAACTTCATCATCTATTACTTCTTCATCCTCAAGTTCATCGTCTAAAAAATCTTCAAGCATTTCAACCTGAAATCTTGTATCTGTATCTGAAAAGAGTTTATACAACAACTGAAACGCAACCTGTCTGGCTTTCACTTCCCCAATTTCCGCGTCGTTTTCTTCTATAGCTTCTCCGCTTACGATCTGCACAAGCCTTGACGTATTTTCATCAAAGCAAAGCTTCACAATATCGTTATCTTGTTCATCCATATCAAAAGAGAAATTTTTCACTTCGTCCTTTGTTGACCATAGCTCTATTTTTTTCCCTTCCGTTATCTGCTTATCTAGCAATTTATATTCAGCTGTTAAGCCGACGAGCTGATGTATGCTTTCAGTTGGAACAGGTTGTTTTGGAATCGGTTCGGATTCGTGTTTTTCTTGTACACTAGCAGGCTCCGTTCCATCGACTGGTATATCGAAGGCATGCTCCAAAACCCCATATACAAGATGATATTGATTATCGCCATTTTTATATATTTCATTATCCAGTTGCTGAATCATAATTTCAAAGTCCAATTTATCCATATATCTCTGCAGTGCTTCTTCCTTTGAAATCAACGCATCAGCATATTTAACTTCAAATTTTTCATCTGAATTAGTAAAATATGTTACTTGTCCAGAAGTGGAAACTGATATAGTAAATCCTGTACTATGTAGAAATAAACCGTATTTTTCCTCCCTTTTTTCATAAATGACCATATAAGGATTATCCAAATCTATCACTGCCGATAACTCATATTCTTGTGGTTGTTCAGGATAAAATGTGTTGATAAATTGATCCGCGATCGTAACAATTTCCGCCTTTTGTATTTCTCCAGGTTGTGCTTCTTCATACATGCAAAAGGTCATTAATTCTCCTTTTGCGTTAACCGAGTAAGACCCAATTTCTTCATCTGACTCTACCACTACTAAATCAAATGTATCTTCTTCATATTCTGAAACTCTATCATAGACAGTTGCTGGTAAAAAAGGCTGAAGTTGTTGCAACATTGTTTTCATCTGTTCCTCCATAATCATTATTTGAATTAATTATAATGACAAATTTTGGTTTCGCAAATAACATTTTCCAACGAATTTAACACCATACGTACATTATTAATCTATGCTTTTATAATTTAAAAAAACAGCATGGATCATTCAAATAACTTACATCGACGACAAATAGTTTTGAAAAAATTGGTATTTTCATGGTAAAATAAATTATTAACAGAATTTTTAAAAAAGGAGCGCAGACAATGATTTTACAATATCTAATTGTTCCATTAATTGTTGTTCTAGTCGTATATATGATTATGTCGGTAAAGTACAAAGATATAGAAAAAATCGATAAAGGATTTATACTGAACTACCATAAGCTCTCCTATAGAAGAAGGTTAATACGTGCTCTATGGGGTATTCCCTTTTCGTTACTTTTATATCTTGCTTTATTTTGGCTTGCCGATTTAACCACTGAAGAATATAGAAACCTTGGAATAGTCTTCTTATTCCTTCTACTGATCAACATAGCTTATGAATATGGAAAATGGAAAAAGCATGTGAAGTAATAGTGTGCAACTATCTTTCTCAAAGAGGATGCGATTTAGTAATAAGCAGTAGCGGTATTATTTTCTGGCAAAGGAGCGGGTGAAATTGGCTATGCTTATTAAAAAATTTGGCTTACTACTTTTCGCCATCCTGTTTTTATGGTTTATCATACATACGATCATCATCGTCATAGATGGGCTCACTGATGAGTTGGAGCGTGTTGACACAGCAGTAGTACTTGGTAATAAAGTAGAATTAGATGGTCAGCCTTCTACTAGATTACAAGCAAGATTAGATAAATCAGCAGCGCTTTATAAAGACGAGTATTTTAAGTACATCATTGTTAGTGGCGGGATAGGGAAAGAAGGCTTTGATGAGGCAACAGTAATGAAACAATATTTAGTAGATAAAGGTATCCCGTCAGAGGTAATTATTGAAGATAACGACGGATACAATTCATTCATGACCGCTCAAAATACTACAGAAATAATGAAAGATTTAAATTTAGACTCCGTAATGGTAATCACACAATACTTTCATATCACACGAACAAAATTAGCGTTTAGTAAATTTGGACATGAAGACGTATATGGAGCGCATGCGGAAATCTTTGAATTTAGAGATTTATATTCGATAATTCGGGAATTCCCTGCTTATTATAAATACCTTTTCCAATATTGAGCGTATGAATGATTGCATAATAACAACAGTTGTTGTATGCGACACGTACAGATGAATATCTAAGTACAAGGGAGGAATATCAATGATAAAAGCAGTTAGCGGGGCTATTATCGTCACTTTATTGGCAATTGCCTTAATACTAGGATTTATGAAATACCAAGACTACAAGAATAGTTTAGAAAATATTCTAGCCGCAGATTTATATGATGTGTTGACTTCCTATGATGATTTTTTAGAGAATTATGAAGAACAACCAGCTTTATCTTTACAATATATTCAGAATTCTAAAGTTGATTTAGAAAAGATACAAATCTTTTCTGAGGACTTAGATCATGACATAGGCTATCAAGAACTTGGACCAATTACAGAAGATTTTTTAACAATAATGCATACGATCGAAGTCGAGTTCACTAATAATAGAGAACTAAGTACGAACCGTTTCGATGATTTGAACACGATGTTAAATGAACTTAAAATTATCGTGTATAACAATTATTATAATGATAAAGATAATCATCATGGTGGACAAGCGAAATTACAATTAAATCAAGTGGAAGATATTAACGAATTCAGGGATAAATTAGACAATTATATTACGGATAATAAGTTGAGCATTTCCCAATAGGAAATGGCTCTTATATGTTAGTATTTGCACATTCATCATCTGTAACCCCTTAGGCCGAAGCTACATGACTGCCATCTACTTTACCAGCCACGGTTCACTGAATAACCTAACTTCACTCTATTCAAGAAATAAGCTTCAAACCCACCGCCGAAGAAAGAATCAGTACAATAAACAACAATCTTCTCCATTCTTTCGGTTCCCCGTATAATACCATTCCCATTATGGTAGACCCAACGGTTCCAATTCCTGTCCAAATGCCATAAACCGTGCCCATCGGCAATGTTTGCATCGCATAAGACAAAAGCGAGAGACTTAAACTAAATGTAACGATTAGATAAATCATAGCATCCCACTTTTTCATAGCTAATCGCTTGATATTTATCACGCCAATAACTTCAAAAATTCCTGCTAATAAAACTGCTAACCACGCCATTATGCGACACCTTTACTTTCTGAAGACTCACTTGATACTAGCTTTAAGCCTATGACCCCAATCAATAGCGTAACAATTAGAAGAATTTTCAATGGTTGAAAAGGCTCACCATAGACAACAATTTCCACTAACACCGTACCGACAGTTCCTAGACCTGCAAAGACTGCATAAACAGTTCCAATTGGGAGATTTTTTGCAGCAAGTGGTAAAAGAAAAAAGGTTACAATAATCGCTATTATCGTCAAACTCCATTCTAAGACACTTTCTGAATATTTTAGACCAGCCACCCAATACACTTCAAAGATGGAAGCTATCACAACATAAAACCATTGTTTGTTCATTATTTTTACTCCTTAACAATTGAAATAAGATACCTGCTTGTTTTTGTTCATGAAAGCATAATAGCAGATATAGCAGGATCTAATCTGAATTTCGTAAACAAGTTCAACTTTGCAAGTGTAGTGCAAAACCCCCTTAATTTCAATTGAAAATGTTTAGATGCATGGTTCCTGGAAAGTAGTTTTTTGAAATTAGAAAAAAGCAGGAGATCACTCCCCCACTTTCTCTCTATGGAGACACCTGTCGTGTCAGAAACTTTATAAATGATCTACTGCTGCTCTTTCAATTGCAAGCCCGTTTTTATAACGTTTCATATATTGTTCAAAACCTTCTACATCTTTTGGATCTGGAGAAACTGTTTTGACTGATTGGTTCACAAATATTTTCTCATTTAAATATTCCTCTAATGTTTGGTTTTCCTTTTTGTTAATCATGTAGGACCCAAGCAGCGCAATTCCCCATGCGCCGCCTTCTCCTGCAGTTTCCATCACAGAAACGGGAACATTAAATGCAGCGGCCAACATACTTTGACCTACACCTTCTGTCTTGAATATGCCACCGTGACCTAACACTTCATCAAGCTTTACTTTTTCTTCTTCCATAAGAATATCCATCCCTATTTTCATCGCACCAAATGCACTAAATAAATGGGTACGCATGAAATTAGCTAGATTGAAATTGCTGCCTGAAGATCGAACAAATAATGGACGGCCTTCTTCGAAATAAGTCATATGCTCTCCGGAAAGATAGCCATAAGAAAGTAAGCCACCGCCATCTGGGTCTCCTTGAAGGGCTTGCTTGAACAAGGTTTCATATAATTTGTCTGTATCTACTTCCATGCCCATTGCTGTAGAAAATTGTTCAAATAATCCTACCCACGCATTCAGATCAGATGTACAGTTATTAGAGTGCGCCATCGCTACTAAGTTACCTGTAGGTGTGGTTACGAGATCAATTTCAGGATGTACTTTAGATAGATCTTTTTCCAGTACAACCATTGCAAATGCCGATGTTCCAGCAGACACATTACCCGTACGTTTCGCTACACTGTTTGTTGCAACCATGCCAGTTCCAGCGTCCCCTTCAGGCGGACAAAGTGGAATACCTGCCTCCAATTCTCCGGTAACATCTAACAGTTTTGCGCCTGCTTCTGTTAATTCACCAGCGTTTTCCCCTGCTACCAATACGTTCGGCAAAATATCTTCCAATTTCCATGGTAAGTTCTTCGGTGCAATCGATGCATTAAATTGTTCGATCATGGTTTGATTAAAGCTTTTCGTTTCTAAATCAATTGGAAATACACCAGACGCTTCCCCAACTCCAAGCACCTTCTGACCTGTCAGTTTCCAATGCACATAACCAGCTAAAGTAGTTTGAAAACGAATGTCACTAACATGCTCCTCTTGATTTATGGTTGCTTGATATAAATGAGCAATGCTCCATCTTTGCGGAATTTGATAGTTAAATAGATTTGTTAGCTCTGTCGATGCCTGTTCGGTTATATTATTACGCCATGTTCGGAAAGGCACCAAAAGTTCATCATCTTTCCCAAAAGCCATGTAGCCATGCATCATGGCACTAAAGCCAATCGCGCCTACAGTTTGTAAAGTAATGCCGTACTGCTGTTCGACATCACTCGCCATCTTTGCGTAACTGTCTTGCAGCCCTTTCCAAATTTCCTCAACGCTATATGTCCACATATTATTTTCATAACTATTTTCCCAATCATGGCTTCCAGAAGCGATTGGTGTATGATCTTCACCAATCAGAACTGCTTTAATTCGTGTAGACCCTAATTCAATACCAAGTACTGTCTTACCATTTTGAATTGCATTTTTTACAGCTTGACTCATTTGACATTCCTCCAAAAATAGATTTAGCAAGTAGTTATAGCAACCGTTTTCATATACGTGCTTATGAGTATCATCATTTCTAAAGTAAAGTGGTATTCAATTCAATTCATTTCATTACATACAAGAACCATCTTGTACGTACATATTAAATTATAGTCTTATGTTACAACAATTCATACGTACACTCAAGCGTAACTTAGTTTTGGTAGATTGATAGTCTTAGAGGAACTAGAAACCTTTTGCCAATGTCTGTGGTAAGTTATGCTCAACTTTTAATTCTCTTCTCGTAACAGAATAATTTCCTTCGCTATCATACTTCTATTGCCCGCTGTAATGAATTGTCTTCTTGCTAAAACAATCGAAACACTAGCTCCCTCGTGAACCTGCTCTAAGGATAACGTTTCACCGTCATTATTGCTGATTGTCGTATCTTGATTAATTTGCACATGGCACAAATATCCGATATCATCTCTGCCATTTCTGCTAAATTTAATAACCGGGCAATCCGTTGTGAACGCTTGATTGTTATCGTCAACATCTGTTACGGTTCCCTCAAGCGTTTTCGTACTCAAATCAAACAACAAAACTGACACAAACGTAATGATCGCTATAGCAAATAATACCATTACCTTTTTCATGTATCTCATCCTCATGAATTTTTTCTGCGCAATCCTATTGCACCCAAGGCTGTCGAGATGTTTTAATCGTTTCTCCAGTAGTTAGTGCTTCTTCCATTTTCATACCCAAATAGTAGTCCTGTGAAGCTTCACGTAAACTGTAAAAACTCGGTCCACCTTGCACATAATCTATCATTTTCACCAAGCATGTTGCGATTGCTAGTTCATCATCATATAACCGCGCTGGAACAAAGGGATTCTTATAGGCCCAGTCTTCACCTGCTAAGATACCGTATAAAAATAACCCTTCTTGATTTTCGTATTCACCTTTATTGATGCGCTTCAAGTCAATATGTACTGGTGTTTTGAAATCTTTTAATAGCTTAACTCTATTGTCAAAGATCTCCCCACGTTCACCTCGAACGGACAGATGATTGGAACGAATCCAGGAGCGATGTTGGTCTTTTGTGAAGTCATAGATGCCAAGTTTATCTCCAAAATCTAGCCAAACAAGATCACGTGGGGCTTTTACGATTTTCTCTTCTGCCGGGTAACCTGCCCTGCTCGGTCCAGCAACTAGATGGGAGTAAAACCTTTTCCCACGTATTTCCACATCTTCAAACCCAACAGCTAGCATTTTTCTTAATAGACTCACTCCATGATAAAAATGAGAAATTGATACGGTCGCTTCTGTGATTTTTCCTAAACGCCCTTCGTTAATCAGTGATAATCGAGCTTGTTGAATCGGGTGAAAGTGATATTGCTCTGCTACTTGTACTTTCGCTCCCTTTTCAGTTAGTTTTTCATGAAGCATAATTAATCCCGCAAAATCCGGTGCTGGAGGGGTTTCAGCTAATGCTGGAATCTGATGTTTAGCTAATTCTAGTATGTAGGTTGCACATGCTTGTGGGTTAGCGGAGACAACAACAAAATCAGGAGTCTCTTTATCTAATAAAGCTGCTAATGTCGGATACGTTGGAATATTCCACTGTTTCTCCATCTCTTTTGCTTTCTCTTCATTCCGAACAACCATTCCAGTCACTTGGAAGAGATCTGGAAGAGCCTTAGAAATTCGCAAGTAATATTGTGCCCGAAAACCACTTCCACCAATAATACTAAAACGGCATATTTTCTCCATGATTATCCCCATTTCTATTATTAGGGTTCCGATTTATAATTGAATTACCATTAAATCTTCATCATAGTACTCCCCGTTATATTTCAGTGCATTTCTTTCCGTTCCGAACACTTCAAAACCTACTGACTTGTACAATTCTTTTGCAGCTAAATTATTTGATACGACAGTTAAGTTGATCTGCTCCAAACCCTCACAATCTTTCACCTTCATTATAAGTTTATTTATAAGAAATGTCCCTATTCCTTGCCCTCTGCTCTCTGGAGCAACATACATGCCAAAAACATTTCCTTTGTGGGCAAATTTCATGCCACTCTCACGCACAAAAGTAGCCGTTCCAACTAACGAACCACGTTCATCAAAGGTACCTAACACAAATTTATCCGTCATTGGCTTCAATCGTGCTTGCACTGCTTCAAGTGAAAATTCAACTTCTCTCTCGTATGTTGATCCAAATGATTCTGGATTAGTTTGTAATGCACGTAAACGTAATGCTTGATATTCCTGAGCATCTTGCTCATCTAATACTCGACTATTCATATCTGATTCCTCATTTCTACAAATTCACTTCATCAGTTAAACAATGTTTCACTAGCTACTACTAAATATTAGCATAATATACTAATATCTTCACAAAAAACCATGACAAACGTAACTGTTCTTTTAATATGGATCGTTTAAAATGAAGCTTAAGCACATTCTAAAACTATGAAATATATTATAAAGCAATTAGATGCAAAGATTGAAAGGAAGTTTATATTGGCTAAAACACATACATTTAGTAAGGGCGAAGAAATAGCAAATTCAGTTACTCATGGAATTGGAGCGGTGTTTAGCCTGGCAGCATTAGCACTTTTAATTACTTTTGCTACACTGTACGGCAATGTTTGGCACGTTGTTAGTTTCAGTTTATTTGGTGTAACGATGTTATTGCTTTATATCTCATCAACATTTGTGCATGCACTCCCAAAAGGAAAAGCGAAGGATGTATTCGAGATTCTCGATCACTCTTCCATCTACTTTTTTATCGCAGGTTCGTTTACGCCATTTTTGTTTACAGTCGTAAAAGGTTGGCAAGGGTGGACATTATTTGGAATCATCTGGGGACTGGCAATTGGTGGTACCATTTTCAAATGCTTTTTCGTGAAAAAATATTTGTTTACTTCTACAATTCTGTACATTGTTATGGGCTGGTCGATCGTATTCGTCTGGAGTCCTATTGTACAAAAAGTTGCCTTTGCCGGAATCGTTTTGCTCGTAACTGGTGGACTGCTATACACAATCGGCTCCATTTTCTACATGTGGCGTGGATTTAAATACCATCATGCGATCTGGCACATGTTTGTGCTAGGAGGAACGGTAACGCACTTTTTTGGCATTTTGACATTGCTGTAAGCTAATGAAAGTATTAAGTTTAAATCAGATATTGGTTTAGACTTTTTTGAGTAATAAGTTTTTTTCTATAACGATACTAATCATTTAATCCTTTACCTGCTAGAATTTGCTGCAAATATTTTTCAACCCTTGATTCCCTGGTTTTCGATTGTTTAGCATTAGAGAAATAAAGAATATAGGCTCTTTGCCTTCCTGGCGTTAATTCCTCAAAAGCAGTTTTCAACGCTGGGATTTCTTCAAATTTAATTTGAAGTTCCTCAGGAATTGAGTATTCTGAAGTCTTTTTTAAATTCACTTCCAAACCGGCTTTTTCAATGTCAATAGCTTGAATAATATAGGTTTTTAGCATACTTTCCATATCAACTATTTCTTGAATATTGGTGAACCGAATTTGACGAGCGGCCTGCACGTTTTCTGTTTGTTGGATTAGAATCCCATGTGTATCCTCCAACAAAGCACCTTTGTGAAACAAAAACGCACAATAATCTTTAAATCCATGTATTAGAACGATGTTTTTTCCATCTAGCGTGTAACAAGGCTTCCCCCACTTAAACTCTTCCGTCAACTCACAATCAATAACGATATTTCTTAACTTTTCATACTCTTCTTGCCATGTTTTCGCTTTACTGATAAATGAATCAACTTTAGAATTCATTTTACTAGTCATTGATAATACCTCGTTTCAGTTTTAGATTCTCTTGATTGCTCAGTTAATCTTTTTATTTCCGCCCGAATCTATTCTTTTAACTTAATCTTTTTTGCTGGTGCCAGAGCTGGATTAGTAGTCATTATCTCGTCCCCTTCTAACCAAACCTCTACTAGATCACCCTTATGAAAGGACTGACTGTCATTATAACTTAATTGAATTAGTCGATTGTCTTCTTTTATCTGATCCATCGGTAAGTCTTTAATTTCATCAAAAATCTCCTTGGAAATGTCTTGGATAACTAACATCTTCTTTTCATCTACTTTATAAATACATCCTTTTATATCTGGCGTTTTAGATTCAGAGAAATCCTCTGAACAACCGCCTAATAAAGTGCTAAGGATTAAAACTAACAAGATTTTTATTTGAGTTAAACCTGACATTTGCAGTCCCCCAATAATTCACCTTTGGTAGATTCTTATTGGATGCGAAAAATTCATAAGTAGCCAAAGTTTAACCTCTTTACACAAAGGAATACTTTCTCGCTAGCCACTCCTTTATTTTAACATAAAACCCCAAGCGTTTTTTAAGACAAAAATATGGAATCGGTCCATGACGCTTTCTTTGTTTAGTTTTTTTGCATGACTGTGGTCCGTTTAACCTCGTTTCGGAATCTGTTCCTTAACTTGTTTAAGTGTTGCGACTATTAGAAAGCTAACAATCACTAACAACAGCCAGGAACTAACCTTGCCTACATGAACGAGACTCCATGCTTCGGTTTGACCAGGATATTCCCAAGCACCGAAGAACGTTGCGATGTTCTCAGCTATCCATATAAAAAATCCGATCAATACAAAGGCGATTGCCAGCGGCATGCGGTAACGAGTACTGCCAACTTCGTATGTGACCCATGATTGCCAAAAGACGAATAAGACAATTCCAGTTAACCACCACCTAACGTCTATCCAATAATGGTGTGTGAAAAAATTCAAATATATTGCAGCTGCAAGAGGTACAACGATTACAAAAGGTGGCCACTTCACGAGTACAACTGAAAACCTTCTCCACGCCTGACAAAGATAGCTCGCAACACTCGCATACATAAATCCACTATACAAAGGTACGCCTAAAATTTTAAAATATCCTTCTTCCGGATAAGACCAGGAGCCCATATGCACTTTGAAAATCTCAAGTGTAAGACCAATAAGGTGAAACAGAGTAATTACCTTTAGTTCATCTCTTGTTTCAAGACCAAAGTGTACCATCGCCCACTGCATTAGAAGACAGATGATAAGCAACCAGTCATATCGTGGCAAAAATGGAAGTGGTAGGATTTGTGTGATAGCCAAAGAGACAAATATTACGACAGGAAACAAACAGGATAGCGCGTGCTGCCATCCAAAACGAACAAGTTGTTTTAGTGCTCTCATGGATTATACCTCCCATGTTGTTGTTGGTTTTCTTATCAACTATACTGAATAATTGGTACATAATCTTCCGCTTCACTATTTTGAAATTCTTGTAATCTACCTTCGAAAACTAACCGGAAATCTGCCAAAACAGTTAGATCACTTGGCTTAACCATAGAAAATTCTTTTTCTTCAAAGTCTATGATATTACTTTCCTTTAGTACCGCTGCCACAAATTGAGAACAGAAAAAAGCATTCCTTCTTTTTATTGGCTTTTTAAAGAGCACACCAAATAATCCTATAAAATTGTAGCGGTATTTTTCCTTTTTGGAAGCTATTTCTAGGATATATTGATTCATCTTTTGAAACTCATCATCTGTTACACTTAAACTGTAAATCGCACAATCAGATTGACAAAATAAGACGGAACGAATATTTTCTTTAACAAATCCACCAATGAAAGGGTTATTCGCTGTCTTTCTCCCAAAACTATACACATTATTTAATTCAGCATCAAAGGCAATTGAAGCATGATTATAAGGTTTTTTCGTATAAGATTTTATTAATCTTGTTAAAACCGTTCCTGTATCAGTTAAAAGGATATAAATCTTTTTTTGCTTGATCATAATCCTCACCTTTTAAATATTTTTTTCAGAAGAAATACCCCTCATCAATGAAGCAGGTGTCGCAACCACCTACTTCTCGGAATTTTTATAAGGTTTCTTCATCATTTCTGTATTCTAAAATATCCCCTGGCTGACAGTCCAACGCCTGACAAATGCCCTCTAATGTAGATAATCGAATTGCTTTTGCCTTGCCATTCTTCAAAATAGAAAGGTTTGCCATCGTAATTCCAACCTTTTCCGAAAGTTCTGTTACGCTCATTTTCCTTTTTGCCAACATCACGTCAATATTAATTATTATCATATGATCCACCTCAGACTGTTAAATCATTTTCTGATTTTATATTGATAGCTTCTTGCAAAAGTCGTTGGAGAACAGCTGCGAATACTGCAATTACCGCTGAAGCAAAAACAAGAATCATGCCGATAATAATAATACCAGGAGCGTCATCAACCTCCGCTACTAGATAAAATAACGGCATTCCCAGCACAAACATGCTACTAATTGTAACTGCAGCATATTTAATATTCTTTAATGCCCCTACAGAAATTTGAGAAAACGCATTGTTTTTGTCAATATAACTTAAAAGTTTAAAAGCTTGATACAAAGCAAAGTAAAAAGGAATTGACGCGCCATAAAAAAGGATGAAAACGAGATATTTCATGACCGCAATATTTGGATATAATTCAGCTGCAAAATTCGCAATCTCTGGTACTAAAAAGATACACAAAGCAAGAATTGGAAAACCAATAAGAATAACGGCTAATTTTAAAAAGAGTGTAGAACCAAGTTTCATTAAGAACACCTCACTATTTATTGTGATTTGATTTTATCACGATGTTTATCGTTTTACAATAAATAATTATTAATAATTAATACATTATTGTTGTTATCCATTCAAACACAAATAAGAGCATTCCCTTTAGATTAGGAAATGCTCTTCGTTCAGTTATTCTTTTTATAGCTTTAAATACTAAATTTAGAACCCACTATCACAAAAATAAATGCGCTATCTTTTAACCAATAACTTGTGATTGCATAGGCTATTAAGGTTATTTTACATAAAGCTTCGGTTTCGGTAGATTATTATTTCGTTGTGGAGTTATACTCGTAACCGTTCTGCTAGCACATGGTGAATCAAATTCATATGGAATGACTTGTTCGTATGGTGGAGGCATTAGGACTGCATTTCTAGAATGACGATAAGGCGTTTCTATGGCGTTCCCAGCGCTGTTATGATCTTTTTCAACTTCATTTATAACTATTTCGCCGATTTGACGGCCAAGTCTAAGACCCTGGTTATTATCCGATGGGAAATGTACGCCTGCAAAGAGCCTTGACATTGCATTTTCTTCAGCAAGCGCACGAATCTTTTTACGTTCCGCTGGGAAAAAGTAACTTAATATTGTTTCTGCAGCACCTGAAACAACTGCATGCCCAGATGGATAGGATGGATGTCTTGGTGTACAAATAATAGTAACTAAGTCTTGGTCAAGCTGGTTTGGTCGAGCTACAATCCATTTGTATTTTAAATACCACGTTACTACAAATGCATCATTTATGCCGGCCTGTAATATTGCTAAAATTCTAGCAGCTCTCGGTGCCTCAACACCGTAAGTGTCAATTAACCGATCTGCCACTGGCGTCCATTGTTTTGTCGGTGCGCCAGTTCCCCAATATTGTGCTTTTGTTATTTGATCTTCTGTAATATTATCCAATACACGTTGTACTACCTTTAATTCTTTTTCGAAATCAACGGAAACAGGACTTTCTATCTCTAGTTTTATCGGTCTCCCATCTAATGTTTCAAATCCAACATCTTGATCATGACGAATAAAATAAGTTCTCCACGAACCCGCCAATGGCTCTTCTGGATTATCGGGAGGGTGATTTTCTCCAGAGTAAGGTATATCCGTCCATAACTCATATTGCCTCTTATTTTTTGACATGTTTTTTTCACCACATTCCTCGTTTTTATTATGTTATGTGCATATGACCAGAATGTAATAGACATGAGCACAGGTAAACCACCCATTTACCTATCGCGAAAACCAATCTTATCTACGAATCAAAAAGTAAATTTTTTTCTGTATTTTAGGATAAAAGTGTCAATTTTTAAGATACTACCTTAGAAGCAAAATATTGGGAGGATAAATCTTAAAAATGAGCTCGATTATAAGTTAGGTTTTATCGTCTTTATATTTTTGTTGATTAATATTAGGAGGGATTAGCGCATGTTAAAGAAAAAGTTAGCGATTTTATTGTTTGTGGTTATGATGATTCCGGCATTTGCAGTTAGTGTATTGGCAGAAGAGAATTCAGAAAGTCCAAAAGATATTGTCGATATCGCAAAAGAAACAGGTGACTTCAAAACATTGGTTGCAGCTCTAGAAAAAGCTGATTTGGTTGATACGCTAAAAGGAGAAGGACCATTTACAGTATTTGCCCCAACTGATGCGGCATTTGAAAAGTTATTAAAGGAATTAAACATAACTGCAGAACAACTATTAGAAAGAAAAGATTTGAAGGAAATTCTGCTATATCACGTTGTGTCAGGCAAAGTAATGTCTGGTGACCTGAAAGACGGACAGAAAGTCAAAACATTAGCGGAGAAGAATGTGAAAATTTCACTAAATCCTGTTCGAGTTAATAAAGCGAATGTTGTTACACCTGACATAGAAGCGTCTAATGGCGTGATCCATGTTATTGATAAGGTATTGATACCTTAAGGAATTAGTTAAAAAATTTATCATTGGACTAAATAAGAAAGGGACTACATGGACTCCATATTGTGGTCCTTTTTCGTTTTTTATATTTGAATTTATTATTTATAAGGGGACGTTGTGAGGTATTTGTGAACCCTTCCACTAAAACTAGTCATTACTTTAAGCTAAACATGAGAAAGCAAGAAAAAAATCCAGTAATTAAGTTTGGTTTCCTCTACTGTCTGCTTAATCTCTTTAATTCAGATTCTACTTTGTAAACACTCTTATTCAATACTTCTGTTTTGTCATCAACATGTTCAGTAATTTTCTCTGTATAACTCCCAAGACTTTCTATTAAGTTTTGCTGTAATTTTTGTTGCCCACTTTCTATTCTTGCTTGTCCAGTCTTAAGCACGCCAATATCTGTCTTAATTCCTTTTAGCTCCCCTAAAATTTGTTTTAAAATGTCTTCCACAGCAGTTTCCTCCTTTCTAAGGATTTATATTAATTATTATACCACCTTTAAACTAATCTTCCATATTTAAAAACGTATTTTCCAGTTCATCATCTGATTTTATGCGTTTTTTTAGTAAAGGTTTTACGATAACTAAGCTACATAATAAAAACATCCAATAACCTATCATAATTCCAATTGTATTCAAAATAACATCGTCGATATCTGTACTTCTTCCGATAAAAAATTGAATAACTTCAATTGAACAAGTTATTAAAAATCCTATCATCAAAACCCTTATAAATAGACTTTTCTTATTTAAAAACAAGGAAAGAAAGAAACCCATAGGCGAAAACAACAGTATATTTGCCATAATATTTAAAAGTGACACACTCTCCCATTCATCCACATTTGGGTTTGAACCATTAATATATTCTTGGATGGTGTGAAATGGCAGCAAATTAACATGTGTGTTTTCAGGCGATAAATTAAGAAGAAAATAGAACTCTCCAGTAAGACTATTTATTCCCATACTCCAATATGGTATAACTGTTTGTGAAGCCAATCCGACAACATATATAACAAAAATAGCTAAAACAGCTTCATGAGTTAAAATTATTTTTTTTCGTGTTCTCTTCAAGAAAATAAACCTTACTACAAGGTAAAACGGGAACAAAACTAACATATAGCTGATCATACTTTGTAAATATATTGATATTAACCCCACACTCTTATCCTCCCAAAATCAACGTTATGTCCCGGATCACTAAAATTATGTACTTTTGCATGTTCACACACCAGGCTATCCTGACACTTCATGAATTGGTTACAAGCAATTGAATTATCTGCGCATAAACCATAACGATAAAGCTATTATTAATACTACAACCCAAATCGAAGTCACGACTAAAGTTTTTGTTTTTTTATTTTTAATAATTTTCGAAGCAATCAATTCAGTTAAGGCACCCAATAACAAAAGACCTATAGCAATTATCCAATCATCCAAGTTTTAATCCCCCTCGCTAGTTCTCACAAATGATTAACCTAAGTTCTTACCTTTACCACATTTATGTCTACTTTTCCAAATCAGATTCTCCCACAAACATCACGAAATTCATATCAACATTACCGTTACTATAACCACTTCCGTTCACAGAGTTTTCCGGGAAAGCTACTTCATTGTTTTCCTCAAATGGCGTCCAACCTATATATACGCTAACGTCCTGCAGTAAACTAGAAGAATACCTCTGAGAGTTTTGGGCTAATGCTAATTTATTTGCTGTATTCATAAATGCACGCCAATTATCAGGCATCTGCAGCACACCGTATGATTTCTCTTCAAAATTCACGGTTTCTTCCATTTGAATCTTTGGAACATACGTATGTTCTCCGTATGAAATATGGTAGTTACGATCGCGAATCAAATAGAAATTCGCGTAGCTAACCTTATCCTCCGGGTGGATGTTCCACAGGATATGATTGGAAGTGGGATCGTTACGATCAATCTTCCATACCATCGGTTCTCCTACTGTATCAATGTTAACTGGTTTCCAGCTGTGCATTTTCCATTCCCAATAGCTCACACCATAGTGGTTATCCGTAGATATAAATGGAACAAATACGTGCTCAGCATCAAGTTTAATCGTATCCTGAATCGTTTCTACATTAGCAATCGGAAAAACTTGATTCATTTTCTCTACCATTTGTTCATCTGATGGCAACAAGGTCGGCTTCGCAAAATAAAACCAATATATTAAGAATAAGGCTAATAAAATAATTATGCTTATTGAGATGATAGATAGTCTTTTTTTAGTCATTGATTGCCTCCCCTAAACAGTGAGTCATCAGAACGGAAGTAGTATTGTCCTTTTGGCGTCGTAATCAGCAAGCCTCTGCCGTCTTTCTCCACATAAATGACACGTACAACTCCACTTCCAAACTTTGCTGAAGATCCTGTTAGTTGATATGGAAACCGTTCATCTATAGCTGCAGTATCTATGTTTCTAGTCATTTCTCCATACCATTGATCACTATAGATTTCCTCTTGCTCCATTTCGCTTATTTCGTTTGCCAGATTTTCTTTATTCAGCGAACGGCTCTCTGCTGATGGATGTGTTGCAATAATTGATGCATCGTCTACATTTGCAATATAGGTTGAAAGTTCGTCCTTAGGGTAAAACACTTTATTTATCGGAATCGTAAGCAACGTCGTCAAAATAAACAAAAATAGCGAAAAAAATCCAAGCCATGCAAATGGACGATATACTAACCATCGTTCTTTCTTATTTCGAAAAACAAACAATAAGATCCAAACACCTAAAGGTAGTATTGGTAATCGAACCACCACGTCCTGGAAATTCCAATTATAAGAAATAGCAAACATCCCAAATAATAAAACTAGAAAAACCTTCCATAGTTTTGGTTTATCTTGTAGCTTTTTATATTTCAAAAAAATTATAATTACGATTACAACCAATGTTAAGCAGCTCATCATGATTGTCACTGCATTGAAATTCCCCATCCACTCACCTTCGTTTCTACTTTATATTATGAATTTTCAGCCCGTTTCATTGCTTGATTTAGGATTATTAACATCACCATCGTACTCAAGCAGAGGATTGTACATCATCAATGCATGATTTTCCGTAATGTACTCATCATCAATTTGTTCATTTTGTCCATTGAAAACTTTACGATATATCATATTATGTCTAACATAATGACCCCAATGTTCATGCGTGATTTTTTGTTCTTTTTCATAAACTTCATATAACTTCATTTCAGGATTTAATGCGCGCCATTCTCCAACTAAATAGTCATCAGTCAATTTTAAACAAAGTTGAAACGTGTTTGTTGTTTTATTATGAATCTGTAAATCTAAATAATTGTATGAACATGTTGCACCACTTCCAAAAGGCTGTGTTCGTTTAGAATCCGGAAAAACATCATAACTATGACGATGTCGTTCTGTAACGGTTAGTGGCGTATGTAATGTGTTCCAATAGATGAGATTGGAAAGTTGGCATAATCCTCCACCAACACCTGGTTTAAACTTCCCATAATGAAGAACCATCCCTTTTGTATATCCTTTTCGCTTCGTAGTCCGTCCGATTAGCTTCCAATAAGAGAATGTTTCCCCTGGCTTAATAACTACTCCGTTCAGCTTCTTTACAGCAATCTTCAAATTAATAATCTTATTTTCTTGATACCACATATCTACATCTTTCAGTTGCCTGCGCAATACTGTTTGGTGTTGTTTAATTTGATAAGGGTATAGATTTTCATCAATTGTCGATACATACTTCTTTTCATCTGTATACCATTCTATTATTCTTCTAAGCCGATAATATTTTGCACCTAAGTATATTCTTAGCTTGCTTCTTTTAATAGGTTTCAATTTTTGTGATTGCCGCCAGTTCCATTCCATACAAAGCCTCCTACTAGTATTGAAGGATAATTTTTAATCCTTCACTTCAATTTTTTTAGCACTAGCTTGCTGCGGGTATGAATCCTCGACTCCACCATCAATCCATACATCGACTTGATCGCCTTTATTTAAACGACTTGTCTTCTCATAGCTTAAAGAAATAAGTGGAACATACGCATCACTTACACTCAAATCTTCTAATTTTTTATCACGTATTTGATTGTATTTCTCTGTTGTAATATCATAAGCAACTAATACCCTGTCCTCTTTAATATCGAAGACATATCCTTCAATGGACGGATCTGTTGAGATTGCATCTTTTTCTACACATCCAGAAGTAAATAACACTAGTAAAATGAGCAAAACAGTACTTATTCGAATGTTTGTTGAATTCTTCATCTAATCCCTCCTGCAAATATTGCTAGAGACAATTCTTCACTCTCTATATATTTTAACATAAAATTACAGTTAAACTTTACACATTCCATATTATACACCCACAAACTCGCCTGGTGACTTGCCTATAAAAACGGCATCGAAGCACACACAATGCAATAGAAAGTAATATACATAGACTAACCAGAAAACTGGGCTTTCGTGTGCACCTTATAACAATAAGTACATCGACATACGAAGAAAGGAGAAAATCTATGTCTAATTTTAACCCACAAAAGTTATCCGTGAACTTTATTCCACCTGCTAGTTACGCGCAACCAGTCGAAGGTAGAAAATACACGCTCACTCATTCCGACGCTACTGCCGAATTATTTTTAGCTATTGGATATGTGTACAATTATGATAATATTAATTGGAAAATGCGAGATGAGGTACTAGCCAAATGGACAAAAGATAGGCAATGTCGCTTTTCCCTAGTTGGCAAAGCATATGTTGATCAAGGTGAGTTTAGCGAGGCAGAGGCAGCAATCCGTTTTAACATATTTAGAAAAGAAATGGATTTGGCACTGAAAGGAATCCTTTACGGGGACCAACAATTCTTTGTATATTACCCATCTCTTCTTGATGCCCCGATCTATATCTATTTTCAATCAACTTACCCGCAATACAGACAATTTATTTACTATGGCACTCCTCGCACCTACTTAACTGATTTGCTTGCAATGCGTTAAAATTTCTAAAATAAGGGTGTTGTCACGTTGACAACACCCTTAAATATATCCTTTATTCATGCTAGTTTAGACTCCTCTATAGGCAAATAGAGTCTTATTCCGCATCCATCGCAGCTGCTTTCGTAGTATGAACCGTTCCAAATGGATGGTTAGGCGGGGCATAAATCGAATAAAGTTTTAACGGAACATTGCCCGTATTGGTCAGATTATGCCATGTTCCAGCAGGAATCACGATTGCATCATCATCGTAGACATTTCTTCTAAAGTTCAAATTATTTTTAGTTTTACCCATTTGCACGACACCCTGCCCTTGTTCAATACGTAAAAACTGATCAACATCCGAGTGCATTTCTAATCCAATATCTCCGCCAACTTTGATACTCATTAACGTGACTTGTAAATGTGCTCCCGTCCATAATGCCGTACGATACGTATTGTTTTGCTTCGTTGCTTCATTAATGTTAATGGTAAATGGGTTTGGTCCGTAATCCGTTAACGGAATCCTTTCACTATAGGAAGCATGAAAAGAATTATAATTATACTGATCAGGTACAGCTGAATATACAGGCTGTCTTCCATAGTTATATAGTGGTACCTGAACATAATAAGGATTTTGATATGGATTTGGATACATATTTGTAGGATAGTACATTTTCCTCAACCCTTTCTCTGTTTATAACATTATCCTATGTAGAGGAAAAGGGAATGTACTCCTTTTTTAATGATTACCTAGCCTATATAACGTTTAGCTAGCTGTATATGGTAATTATGAAATTGTCTCCATATAACCAGAAAAAAACGAGCCCCATATAGAAGCCCGTTTTCAGTAATAACTCTATTTCCCTGCTTCTTCCACAATAGCGGTCACAAGTTCAGCAATTTTTACCAGTTCATCTACTGGCATTCTTTCATTTGTCGTGTGAATTTCTTCGTATCCAACTGCTAAATTAACGGTAGGAATACCGTGTCCCGCGATCACGTTGGCGTCACTGCCACCGCCGCTTTGTACAAGGTTACTTTCGCGGCCGATCGTTTTTGCGGCGCGTCTAGCGATTTCAACCACATGATCTCCAGCTGCTTGTTTAAAGCCTGGATACATGATTTCAATTTCCACCTCTACACTACCGCCCATTTCCACAGCTGCCTCGTGAAATGCTTGCTTCATTTTTTCTACCTGTGATTCCATTTTTGCCGGTACTAATGAGCGTGCTTCAGCTAAAATCGTGACATGGTCGCACACAATATTCGTTTGCGTACCACCTTCAAAGCGACCGATATTCGCCGTTGTTTCTTCATCTATGCGACCTAAAGGCATTTTCGAGATTGCCTTCGATGAAATTGTAATTGCAGACACACCATTTTCAGGTGCAACGCCTGCATGAGCGGTCTTACCTTTTACGATTGCATGGACTTTTGCTTGGGTTGGAGCAGCTACGATAATATCACCAACTTGGCCATTACTATCAATTGCATAGCCATACTTCGCTTTTAAATGTTTCGGATCAAGTGCTTTTGCTCCTCTTAATCCGGATTCTTCACCTGCGGTAATAACCAACTGGATATCTCCATGCTCGATGTTATTTTCTTTTAAAACACGAATTGCTTCCAAGATGGCTGCTAATCCTGCTTTATCATCTGCACCAAGAATTGTCGTACCATCGGTGACAATATAGCCGTCTTCTATGCTCGGCTTAATATTTTTCCCAGGAACGACGGTATCCATATGAGAAGTGAAATAAATGGTATCAACTTCTGATTTTGTACCTTTTAACAAACAAATTAAATTGCCTGCGCCATGACCTGTTTCTTTTTGGCTGTCATCCTCAAATACTTCTAATCCTAAATCTGTAAATTTCTGTTTTAATACTTTTGCAATCTCTGCTTCATACTTCGTTTCTGAATCGATTTGTACGAGTTCTAAAAATTCGTTAACAAGTCGATCTTGATTCACTTTAGGCATCGATGTTGTCCTCCTCTAGCTATAGCTATGACTACTTAGTACGTTAGCGAATCGGTAGGCTAATGTCAATTATCACGACATAGCTGTCTGATGTTTTTGCACGAGTTCTCTAATGTATGCTGCGATTTCAGAGCTTGAGGACTCACTCGTAAAAATCCGCTTAATGCCTTGTTGCTGAAGAAAATGTATATCCTTAGTAGGAATCACGCCTCCACCAATAACAGGAATTGCTGTGTTTTTATACAACTGTAGTTGCTTGATTACTTCTGGGAATAACGTATTATGCGCACCAGATAAGCAGGATAAACCAATCACATCAACTTGTCGTGCGATCGCTTCCTCTGCAATTTCGCGTGGTGTTTTTCTAATTCCCGTGTAATAGACCATCATCCCATAGCTTCTTAGTGCCCGAACGAGAAATAATGCGCCGCGGTCATGACCGTCTAATCCAGGTTTTGCGATTAACACTTTAATTTCTTCCACATACGAAACCTCCCCATGATCACTTTCGATACTCACCAAAAACTTCTCGAAATACGCAGCAAATTTCACCGACTGTACAATAAGCTTTAACTGCTTCCACTACAACCGGAAATAGATTAATCGTCTCGTCCTGCGCTGCTTTTCTTAAATGTAACAAGGACAAGGCGACGAGCTTAGCATCTCGTGCATTTTTCAACTGTTGTAATTGACGTATTTGTGCAGATTCGATTTCAGGAGTATCGATTGGCCAATCTATTTCCCAATCATTAGCAAATGTTTCGCCTGTATCATCGTAATCATTTTCAATTTTAATTTGTGCCTCATATGCAGCATCTTGAATTTGGTTTTCGACATAACCATTTTTTATTGCTGCTAGCATGTCGCCTTGCTCTTTGATTTCTTGCATATACTTTACTACCTCGATTTCGATTGCATCTGTTAATGCTTCGAGATAAAAAGATCCTCCAAGTGGATCAGGTGTTTCAATAACTCCGGTTTCATGCGCGATGATTTGCTGGGTGCGCAATGCTGTTAAAGTAGATTGTTCACTAGGTAAAGCTATCGCCTCGTCATAACCGTTCGTGTGCAGGCTTTGTGTTCCTCCAAGTACAGCTGCTAGTGCCTGAATCGCCACTCTCGAAATGTTGGTGTACGGTTCTTGTTTTGTTAAAGTAGAACCCGCTGTTTGCGTATGCATCTTTAACTTCCAGCTTTCCGGGGATTGGGCATGATAATCTTCCTTCATCATTTTTGCCCAAATTCTTCTAGCGGCACGTAGTTTGGCGATTTCTTCAAAAAAGTGATTATGAACACTAAAGAAAAATGATAATTTAGGGACAATTTCATCGACCGCTATACCCGCTTCAATTGCAGCGTCTAAATAAGTCATTGCATTGGCAAATGTAAAAGCGAGTTCTTGCGCGGTAGTACAACCAGCTTCACGCATATGGTAGCCAGAAATACTAATTGGTTTAAACTTGGGCATGTTAGCATGCGTATAAACGAGGATATTAGTTGTTATTCGGATGCTGGATTGTGGCGGGAAAATATATGTGCCTCTTGCAACATATTCTTTGAGAAGGTCATTTTGAATCGTTCCTTTTAGCTTTGTTAAAGAAACGCCTTGTCGTTCAGCAAGAACAGTATACATAGCTAGTAAAACAATTGCTGGAGCATTGATCGTCATCGAGGTACTTACCTGATCAAGTGGAATTCCATCGAACAACGCTTCCATATCAGCTAAAGTGTCAATCGCTACACCAACTTTACCCACTTCACCGTTTGCAAGCTGATGATCAGAATCCAATCCAAGCTGTGTTGGTAAATCAAACGCTATGGATAAACCCATTTGACCTTTATCTAATAAAAAATGAAAACGGGCATTTGTTTGTTTCGCCGAACCAAATCCAGCATACTGCCGCATCGTCCACTTTTTGCTTTGGTACATATTAGCATAAATACCTCTCGTAAAAGGATATTGCCCCGGCAATTCTTTTGCCTGAATAAAGGCTTCATGGAAATGTGTATTTTCACCAAATAGCTGACGTAGCCAATCCATCTTACAAAATGTAAATAGTTGCGTTACCATTTTTGCTCCTCTCTTAAAGAAAACATAAGGCATACTTCCATTTTATTCACTAAGATCTAGATTTATTATCACTAGATAGACTTGTCCTATCGGCAATTTCAAGGTAAAATAATAAAAGTAGATTGGTTGAAGGAGGAGAGACTATTGGCTACTAAAGCAAAGCAACAAACAACAAGAAAACCGTCAAAAAGAGAACGACGCATGAAAGTTATTATTTACATTATGATCATTGCCATGGTTTTATCATCAATAACCTACGGATTAGCACTTTTTATATAAAAATGAGAAGTTTAGGTACAACCTTAAACAGAGGATGTTACCTATTTAAAAAAGACCAACAAATTAGTAAGTTACATTTGTTGGTCTTTTTGTTGGGTTATGATTTATACCAAACTGACAACTCTCTCACATTAGCTATACCAGCTAAGAAGCTAAGTGATTGAGCGGCCATATATGCGCTTATTTCTCTTAAATTTCCTATTTTGATGTTTTGACGGCCACCAAAGCTCTTATTTACCAATAACAACCTACTGAACCAACAATATTAGTTAAATAAGTGCGCTCGTAGCCGCTCAATTATAATAATACCGATTTTGTCACAGATAAGGGCACGGATGGCCTTCAACGGCTAACCAACCCAACACTTGCCTCCGCTGCCAAACGATTTGGATTATAATAGAAAAACACACCTCACTCCAGTGTTCCCCGCGAAGTATTTTTCCATATCAATGTTCTAGCACACCACTAAGCACTATGTCTGATTCTTGATATGTTACGCAATAACTCAATTTCAAAGAAAACCCTAGGAAACTCAATACAGAATATTGAAGCTTATGATACACTTAGAATATCGTATTTAAACATCGTTGCTTCCTTCAACTGACGAAAATTTAATAATCTAGATTAGGAGGGATTTTAATGATAAAAAGAAAGATTGTTACAGTTTTATTAGCTACCCCTGTTTCTCTATTACTTATTTTTTCATTGTTTTTTGGAGAGTGGAGGCAACCTTTTGAGTTAATAGTAATGACAGGAATGTTTAGTCTATTTATATCCCCTTTTATTATACTTTATGGTGTTCCAGTTACGTTCCTTTCAGATTACTTAGGAAAACAATTAACCGGAAACGTACGAATTTTGATTGCGTTTATCGTTCATCTGTTTTTCGGGGTATCATTTGGGATTATATTCAAAATGGGTTCAGAAATTTCGTTGTTTGTAGTCGAGGTGAATGTAGCTTCTATTTTTGCTACAATTACAGCTTTAATCTTCTGGGCAATAGATGAGTTGCTAAGGAAAAATAATAGGTTAATTTTCTCTAGATGTCGCTGTAACTTTGCTTAAGTAGTAAACCGAAAAAATCCATTCTGAAACTAATCAAGAATGGATTTTTTCACTAACATTCTCCTAGTTCTAAAGATTCCTCATTCCACATCAGTCCACGGGTCCCCAAAAATTAAATCTCACCAGTCTGCAACTTTTCCTTCATCTCCTGCAAAATCACATCAAATCCTTTATCTGAACGTGTAATATACACCTTCGTCCCGATCGGCACTTTTTCAAATAAAGCTTCAACTTGTTCATTTTTCATGCGCACACAGCCTGCAGATGTATACGTTCCGATTGATTCTGGCTTGTTTGTTCCATGGATACCAAATATTCTTCCATCGGTACCATTCGCGTCAAAGCCAATCCAACGACTTCCTAAAGGATTGTCTGGCGAACCGCCAGGAATATTCTTTTTCCGATAATATGGTTCAATCGCTTTGACGATGATTGTATGCAGTCCGTTTGGCGTCATTTCCTCCGTTGCTCCTGTTGCTACATCATATATCTCAACTATTTCACCATTATTTATATATGCTAATTGATTTACTTGTTTATTTACGATCACAACAGGTGTGTTTTCTGCTGGTGTTACGACTAGTGGCCACAAGGGCGATAAAAACAACGCAAATAAGATCGGTAAGCTTTTCATACACACCCCTCATTTCTGGATTTGTATTTAGCTTATCCGATCTGATTGTTTTTACTAAATTCTTTTTTTGGACATAATCTGTTTCTTTAAAACTAAATAACGCTCAATCTCAAATAAGAGTTGAAACAAATTTGCTCTTGTCTCAAATTCTTGTCTCGTTATTGGCAAGTCAGCAGCTTCAAATTCATGTCTCATATCTTCAATCGTTTGCAAATGAATTGCTGCTGTGTCGCCTGGATGCACAGCCGCTGCTAATTGGTCAAAAAATCCGGCAATCCGGTAAGATTGTTCATACGACTCGTCGATACGACTAACAAGCGGAAGGATTCTTCGTAATAAATCAAATTGCTTTTTTCGCATTTTAAAATAATCATAATAAGGTTGATTACCTCGCAACACATGATTCTCAACATCTCGTAAAACTACTTTTTCTGCATCATTAAGCAATTCTTCTGTTTCCGTTAATTCTTTTCCTGTCCACGTTTGCCGTCCTTCTCGCAAATAAATCGCTACTTCCCTCAAAATCGTAGCAAAGTTGTCTTCTACCTGAGTCTGCATTACTTTTAACTTATTTTCCATACTTGGCATATACAAATTAAGTATTAAAGCTGTCCCAATCCCAATCACAATTAATGCTAACTCGTTCACTATTAGCGAAAAATCGATATGGTCTGACATGTATAAATGCAACAAAATAACCGAGCTTGTGACAATTCCAGGTGTCAGTCTGAACTTTACCGTTGTAGGAATAAACAACAATAATAACAATCCGATTGACAATGGGTGATAGCCAATAAGTTCAAAAATCACAAAAGCATACACAATCGCCAGTAAGCATGCACCTAACCGATGCCAAGAGCTTAAAAACGACTGCTTTCTTGTTGTTTGTATACAAAGAATCGTAATAATCCCAGCTGAAACATAATTGTCTAATTGCATCAGTTCTGCAATCCAAATCGCAATTGGCGTTCCAATTGCGGTCTTGATGGTACGATAGCCAATTTTCACGTAAATGGCCCCTTACTAATTAAAATATGTATTTGTTAGCTATTGTACCGAACAAAAAAACCCTTGTCACTTAACAAGGGTTTTTGACAACTTACTTATACTTCTTGACAATTGTCATCGAAGATCTTTTGCAACTTACTCACAACATCTACTGGGCTAAAGCCTTCAATATCATGACGTTCCACCATGGTAACTATTTTACCATCTTTTAATAAAGCAAACGATGGAGATGACGGTGGATAGCCTTCGAAAAATTGACGTGCTCTTTCTGTTGCTTCCCGGTCTTGTCCTGCAAACACAGTTACAAGATGCTCAGGTCGTTTATCATAATGAATCGAATGTGCCGCCGCTGGACGAGCAACACCACCCGCACAACCACAAGTAGAATTAACCATCACTAGTGTTGTTCCTTCACGTGTTAATGCTTGTTCTACTTCCTCAGGCGTTTTCAATTCATCATAGCCTGCATCAGTAATTTCTTTTCTAGCGCCATCTACGATATCGTTCATATATAAATTAAAATCCATTACTTCTTCAACTCCTCATACTTACATATAGTAACTACATCGTACCAAGATTAGTATCAGGATGCAATATAATTGCCCAGTTCCTACTAGCTACGTCATCGTGCAATTAAAAAATTGGCGTATTATACTCACTTACATTTTCTAATATTTCTTTGAGGTAAGACATAAACTGCCCACAAATTAAGCCATCGAGCACACGGTGATCTAGCGATAAGCACAAGTTAACCATATCACGCGCTGCAAACATGTCATCGATTATCACGGGTTTTTTCACAATTGATTCGACTTGAAGAATCGCTGCTTGCGGATAGTTGATTACACCCATGGATTGAATTGACCCAAATGATCCTGTATTGTTTACCGTAAATGTACCACCTTGCATATCGGCTGTCGTCAAACTTCCTGATCTTGCTTTCATCGCTAGCATGTCAATATCCTTTGCGATCCGCTTTATACTTTTTTCATCAACGTTGCGAATGACTGGTACGAATAACTCCTGACCTTTTCCAACTGCAATCGATAAATTAATCGCTTTATGCTGGATAATTTTTTCGCCAGCCCATGAGCTGTTCATCTGCGGGAATTTTCTTAATGCAGTAGATACAGCCTTTAAGAAAAAGGCAAAATACGTTAAATTAAAGCCTTCAGAAGCTTTGAAAGCATCTTTTTGGCTATTTCGATATTTCACTAAGTTGGTCACATCAACTTCGACCATCATCCATGCATGAGGGATTTCTTTCTTGGCACGCACCATATTCTCGGCGATTGCTTTTCGTACTCCTGTAACCGGAATTTCCGTATCACCAGTATGTGTTTTTGGATAATCTTGTTTTTTAACAGGGATCTGTGTTGGCTGTTGCGGGTCTTCTGTTGCAACAGTGTCTGGTTGTTTCGGTGTGCCGCCGGTTTCGATAATTTTTTCTACATCCTTACGCGTAATCCTTCCACCTTTACCAGTCCCGTCAACTTGACTCAAATCAATATCATGTTCTTGCGATAAACGTAAAACAGCTGGGGAATAGCGTTTTTTCATCGATTGATCTTGCGTGTTATCGTCAGACAGCACTTGCTCATCACCGCTTTCTGTTTTATCAGTAGTTGGTGTTACCTCACCTGTTGCTTCTGTTTCGATATAACAAATCAATTCTCCAACAGCAACCGTTTCCCCTTCTTCTACAGTAATTTCTTTAATTGTCCCAGTAAAAGAGGATGGTACTTCTGCATTTACTTTATCGGTCATTACTTCAGCTATTGGATCGTATTTATGGACGGTTTGTCCAACACGCACTAACCAGCCACTAATAGTTCCCTCGGTAACACTTTCCCCTAGCTGAGGCATTAGTATTTTTTCTAAAGGCACAACAGTTCCTCCTTTACGTTAATATTCTGCAAGCTCGCGCATCGCTTTCTCGACCTTTTCTGGATTGATCATAAACTGTTTTTCCAATGTTGGCGCATATGGCATTGCCGGTACGTCTGGTCCTGCTAGACGCTTAATTGGCGCATCAAGATCAAATAAACAATGTTCACTTATAATTGCTGCCACCTCGCCAATTATGCTTCCTTCTTTATTATCCTCAGTCACGAGTAACACTTTACCTGTTTTTGATGCTGCTGCTATGATTGCTTCCTGATCTAATGGATAGACGGTACGCAAATCGAGAATATGTACGTCAATACCTTCTGCTTGTAATTTTTCAGCTGCTTGCAAGGCAAAATGAACGCATAATCCATACGTAATTACGGTAATATCATTTCCTTCTCGCTTAATATCTGCTTTTCCAATTGGTAGTGTATAATCTTCTTCTGGCACTTCTCCCTTAATTAATCGGTATGCCCGCTTATGTTCTAAGAAAAGGATCGGATCATCCGAACGAATTGAAGCCTTTAATAAGCCTTTCACATCATAAGGTGTAGATGGCATGACGACTTTTAAGCCGGGGTGGTTGGAAAACATCGCTTCTATCGATTGAGAGTGATAAAGCGCACCGTGAACACCACCACCATATGGAGCACGAATTGTGATTGGACAAATCCAATCATTATTCGAGCGGTACCTAATTTTTGCCGCTTCCGATACAATCTGATTAACCGCTGGCATGATAAAATCGGCAAATTGCATCTCAGCGACAGGTCGCAAACCATACATTGCCGCACCAATGCCGACTCCAGCAATTGCTGATTCGGCTAGTGGTGTATCAAGTACCCTTGTCTCACCAAATTGTTCATGCAAACCATCGGTGGCGCGAAATACACCTCCACGGACACCGACATCTTCCCCAAGTACAAATACTTTATCATCACGTTCCATTTCTTCCTTTAATGCTTGTGTTATTGCTTGAATATAAGAAATAACTGGCATTGTTTTCCCCTCCTCACTCTGCGTATACGTGTTTCATAATGGTTTCTGCGTCCGCATAAGCTGCTTGCTCTGCATAATCTGTAGCAGCATCGATTATTCCCTTTATTTCATCCTCTAATTCCTGTTGGCTTGTATCATTTAATAGACCGGCTTCTTTTAAATAAGCTGCAAACGTAACAATGGCATCTTTTTGTTTTGCATCGTCCACTTCTTCTTTCGTACGATACGTTAAGTCATCATCATCACTCGAATGTGGTAACAACCGGTACGATACTGCCTCAATCAGTGTCGGCCCTTCACCACGACGCCCGCGTTCGGCTGCTTCTTTTACTGCTTCATATACAGCCAATGGATCATTGCCATCAACTGTTATACCAGGAATTCCGTAGCCCTTCGCTCGATCTGACAACAAATCACATGCATATTGTTTGCTAGCCGGAACAGAAATTGCATATTTGTTGTTTTCAACAAGTACAATCACCGGCAACTTGTGCACAGCAGCGAAGTTAATTCCTTCATGAAAATCACCTTGATTGGAGGAGCCCTCACCTAATGTGACAAAGCTGACAAAATCCTTCTTTTCCATTTTCGCAGCTAACGCAAAACCAACCGCATGTGGAACTTGTGTTGTCACGGGCGAAGAGCCTGTGACAATTCGATTTTTTCTTTGTCCAAAATGTCCAGGCATCTGTCTGCCGCCTGAATTCGGATCCTCTTGCTTCGCAAATGCTGCCAGCAACAAATCCTGCGCGGTCATGCCGCACGCCAAAACAACCCCAATATCACGATAATAAGGCAAGAAGTAATCCTTTTCCCGATCAAGTGCAAAGGCTGCGCCAACCTGTGTACCTTCTTGCCCTTGACAAGATACCGTAAATGGAATTTTTCCAGAACGATTCAACAATAATGTTCTTTCATCAATTCTACGTGCTAACAGCATCGTGCGGAACATATCCAATACTTGCTCATCCGTTAAGCCAAGCGTCTCGTGTCTATTTGTAGTTACTTTCATTTCATTCACTCCTATCCATGTATTTGTAAGCCATCCACAGCTAACGCTGCTTCTGCTATGCCTTCAGAAAGCGTCGGGTGTGGGTGAATACTTTCTGCTATTTCCCATGGTGTAGCATCTAATACTTTTGCCAGTCCTGCCTCTGATATGAGCTCGGTAACTTGCGGGCCAATCATATGAACACCTAGCAAATCGTTGGTGCTTTTATCTGCAATTATTTTAACAAACCCATCTGTTTCACCATAGACAAGTGCTTTTCCAATTGCTTTGAATGGCATCTTTCCTATTTTAACGTCATATCCTTGCTCGATTGCTTGTTCTTCTGTTAAACCAACACTTGCGGCCTCAGGATTCGCATAAATACAACTCGGTATTTGCTGATAATTTAGCTTGATAGGATTTGTACCTGCGATATGTTCAACAGCAGTAATTCCTTCATGAGAAGCAACATGTGCGAGTTGCATGCCACCGATCACGTCACCAATTGCGTAAATATGTGATTCTTTGGTTTGATAAAATTGGTTGGTAGCAATCGACCCGTCTTGATTTGTTTGTATATCTGTATTTTGCAAGCCAATATTTTCTGTATTCGCTTTTCTACCAATAGAAACGAGTAGCTTCTCAGCACTATATTTAGTTTTTGTTTGATTATGGTCAATTTCTACTTCAACTAGCTCTTGTTTATGTATAGTCTCTGGTAGTAAGCTTGCTGAAGTGAGAATGTTAATACCTTTTTTCTTTAACAGACGTTTCATTTCTTTGGAAACGTCCACATCCTCTGTTGGCAAAATCCGATCAGCATATTCAACCACGGTTACCTCTACACCGAAGTCAGCGAGCATTGATGCCCACTCAATACCAATCACACCACCACCAACAATGATGATTGATTTAGGAAGCTCTTCCATTTCCAGTGCTTGATCAGAAGTTAATATCGACGTGCCATCTATCTCTACTTCTGGCAATGTCCTTGGTCGTGAACCAGTCGCAATAATCACATTTTTAGGAATAAGGATCTCGTTTTCTTCCCCATTGTTCATTTCTACAGAAATTGACCCGGCAGTTGGTGAAAAGATCGATGGACCCAAGATACGGCCAAACCCCTCAAAGATGTCGATTTTTCCTTTTTTCATTAAACCTTGTACACCGCTATATAACGTATCAATAATATCATTTTTTCGTGATTGAATTTTGCGAAAATTTAACGTAGCATCAGTTATTTCAACACCGTACATTGCACTCTTTTTCACTTGGCGATAAACCTCGGCACTACGAAGTAATGCTTTTGATGGGATACAGCCTTTATGTAAACATGTACCACCTAATTTGTCTGCCTCTACAATTGCCGTCTTTAACCCCAATTGCGAAGCGCGAATCGCAGCTACATAACCGCCTGTTCCCCCACCTAAAATAACTAGGTCATATTCTCGTGCCATAACGCTTCCTCCTTTCGATTTTGCGGGTATTGCTTTACCTCTTCCTGGTTTCTTAATACACGAAGCGTTCCTAATGCTAACGACTGCATTTCATTCTGGCCCGGATAAATAAATACATCCGAAATCCAATCTATCTTACTTGAAATTAACCGCACGAACGGTTTGGAATATGCCAAATCTCCAGTAATCGCAATCGCATCCACTTGTCCTTGTAGCACAACACTCATGGCACCAATTTGTTTCGCTACCTGATACGCCATCGCTTCACAGATTAACTGATCGTGTTTATTTCCTGCTTGTAAATGGGCATTAATATCGGTTAAATCTGCTTTTTGAAAATAAGCTTGTAAGCCACCGGTTCCAGCAATCTTTTTTAACATATTATCACGACTGTACTGCCCTGAGTAACACATCTCAATTAAATCACCTGCCGGGACTGTGCCTGCTCTTTCTGGAGAAAATGGCCCATCGCCATCGAGCCCGTTATTAACGTCAATAACCTGACCGTGACGATGTGCACCTACCGTTATTCCTCCACCTAAATGGGCGACAATTAAATTTGTTTCAGAATACGCTTTTCCTAAAGCTGTCGCAATTTCCCTAGCGACAGCTTTATGATTGAGCGCATGAAAAATACTTTTTCGACGAATCTCCGGTACACCTGTTACCCTCGCAATTTCGTCCAGTTCGTCAACAACGACAGGATCTACTATGAAAGCAGGAATGTTTAGCCCATTGGCAATCTCAAAAGATAAAATTCCTCCCAAATTTGAAATGTGCTCTCCATTATACCCCATTCGTAAATCCTGCAGCATTTCATTATTAACTTGGTATGTGCCACCAGTAATCGGTTTAAGTAATCCACCTCGACCGCAAACAGCACGAAGCTTCGAAATGTTGATTCCTTGCTGATCTAGTTCTTCCAATACAGCTTTTTTACGATAATGTAATTGATCAATAACACGATTAAAATTAGCTAATTCTATTGATGGATGGAAAATGCTTCTCTCAAATATGCAATGTTCGTCATCATATAGTGCAATTTTTGTTGAAATAGAAATGGGATTAATAACCAGTATACGGGTTATCTTTTCCACTTAACATCCACCTCCTTGTCGCTCCATTCAATCGATTACCGATTGGATAAAATATGATTGTTGTTCAGTAAAAACTGGCTTCTTGACTGTTTTAAGGCTTCAATTCTTTGTTCTGCCATTCGATCAGCAGCCAAGTAAGTCGGTATATTATCTCGTTTAGAAATATCAAACACTTTTGCAAGATTGTTATATATTGTTTCGACACGTTTTAAGGCACGTTCCTTATTGTAACCGCTAAGTTCGTCAGCAATATTAATCACACCACCTGCATTAATAACATAATCTGGTGCGTAAACAATACCCTTTTCATGTAGGATGTCTCCATGTTTGGTTTCTTTCAATTGATTATTTGCTGCTCCAGCAATAACTTTTGCTTTTAGCTGTGGAATCGTGTCGTCATTTATCGTTGCCCCTAGCGCACACGGTGCATAAATATCACACTCGACAGCATAAATATCATTCGGGTCAACTGCTTTCGCTCCAAAAGCCTCCACCGCACGCTTAACAGCCTCTTCATTGATATCGGTAACGATTAGCTGTGCACCTTCTTGATGTAAATGTTCACAAAGTGTATAAGCAACACTTCCAACTCCTTGAACAGCAATCTTTTTACCTTCTAACACATCTGAACCAAACGCTTCTCGTGCCGCTGCTTTTATACCTTGATACACACCATAAGCAGTTACTGGAGAAGGGTTTCCTGATGAACCATACGTTGGTGATATCCCCGTCACAAAATTTGTTTCTTCATGAATGATGTCCATGTCTGCTACGGTTGTGCCAACATCCTCTGCCGTAATATATCTTCCATTAAGCCCTTGAATGTACCTGCCAAAAGCACGGAACATAGCTTCATTTTTATCTTTTCTCGGATCCCCGATAATGACCGTTTTTCCTCCGCCTAAATTTAATCCAGCAGCGGCATTTTTATATGTCATTCCTTTTGCTAGTCGAAGCGCATCCTCAATTGCAGCTCCCTCTGATGCATAGGTCCACATCCTCGTCCCACCTAATGCCGGTCCTAATGTTGTATCATGAATGGCTATAATAGCTTTCAATCCAGATTGCTTGTCTTGACAAAATACAAGTTGTTCATAATCATAGCTTTCCATATAATTAAAAATTTCCATTGATGTGGTCCTCCTAATAGTTGTTCGCTTCAAAACATATTGTTATTTAGTATTGCATTTATGAAGCATTCTAAAAGCACGATTTACTGCATGCGAGTTTATAAGCGTATTTTATACCATGCAATTTCTTGCAGGTTAATTTATTCGATTTTATATTTATCCATTTTATAATACAAGTTACGTATCGATATTCCTAAGGCTTCGGCCGTTTTCGTTTTATTGTTCCGATTTGCCCGATAAGCGGACGCGATCATTTTTTTCTCGAAACCATCCATTGCTTCTTGTAAGGATTGCTGCTGCCAATCTTCAACAGCAGGAATTGCTTCTGTAGGTTGCTCATCTCTTCTTAAAACAAATTCAGGTAAATGCTTAATTGTAATAACAGCTTCATTCATTTTCATAAAAATCGCTGCCCTGCTAATCACATTTTCCAATTCTCTTATATTACCTGGCCAATCATAGTGTTTTAAGCAACGCAATGCCTGCTCGTCAATCGCTACAATCGAATGACCATAATATTGATTGACCTTATGTATGAGCTGGTAAATAAGATCTTCCAAATCATGTAGCCTTTCTCTTAGTGGCGGGATATAAATTGGAAGACGATTTAAACGATAGTAAAGTTCTTCACTAAATGTTCCGTTTGTGACTGCTTTCTCTAAGTTAGCATCTGTACTTGTAATCATTCTTACATCAATCTCGATCGCCTTTCGACCACCTACGCGAACGATTTTTTGTTCTTTGAGCACCCGAATTAATTTGTCCTGCAAGGCTATTGGCAACGACGCAATATCATCTAAGAAAATGCTTCCGTGATTTGCTTCTTCCAAACATCCTTTGATGATGTGATTATTACCTTCTGTCTCGTTGCCGTCTTCATAACCGAATAATTCATTATCCAACTCTGATTCGCTTTTAGCAGCACAATTAACACGGATAAATTTATTGTACTTGCGATTACTTTCATTATGAATAGCATGAGCAAACAGTTCTTTTCCTGTCCCTATTTCGCCTCGTAGCAATACCGAAACTGGCGTAATAGCACCAACCTTCGCCTGTTCCAATGCTAGTTTAATTTCTCCTGAGGAACAAATAATGTCATCAAATGTATACTTTGCTTCTAGATTTCGAATGATTTGTCTTGCTCGCTTCAACTCATTCGTTAAGACTTGAATCCCGGAGACATCGTGCAAAACACCAACACTACCTTTTAATTTACCTTCTACAATAATCGGAGAAACATTAACAATTACATCTTTATTTTGCGGTCCTACCTTCATACGCACACCTTTGACAGCTCTGCGCGATTGTAACACCCGCATATGCATGCTATCTCCCTCAGAAATATCAACGGTCGCTGGTTTTCCGATCACCTCTTGCTTCGTTAATCCAGTAAGGTTTGTATAGGCAGGGTTGATCATAATCCCTTTACCTTGTTCATCAACGACAGAAATGGCCTCTTCTGAAGATTCGAAAATAGCTTCAAGCATTTTTTTAACTTCATTTAGGCCGCTTATTCTTTCAGCTACTTCAACAACCTCTGAAACTTCTCGAAATATAGCAAACGCACCTTTTAAGTTATATTCTCCATCGATAATCGGACTGATTGTTGATACAATTGGTTTTCCATTGCCCAGGGTTAGCTCGTAATTAATTACACTCTTCCTTGAACGCAACACCTGTGGAAATCTAGACTCTTCGATTAGAGATCGAATTGGCTTTTTTACTAATTGTTGTTTTTCTATTCCTATGATTTCGGCTGCTCTCTGGTTAACAAACTTAACAGATTCATCAATATCTACTACGATTAATCCTTCGTGAATGTTGCTTAGTATTAATGCTTGATAAAAGGCTTGTTGTTGTAATTCCTCTGTTTCAGCCAGCATTTCTCCATAAGATGTAGCATTCACTTGTGTAATTACAGTAGTATTGTCTAATAGCTCCTCGAGCAAATTCTCATATAATTCTGATGATCCTGTTGTTTCAAAAACAAGATCAATCTTTTCACTTAATATTTCTCGCCAATCTTTCGTAGTAAAGATAGCGTGTCTGCTGGCCATTTGGATACCAGGTGCATCTAGATCCTGATCAATAACGGCAACAATATGTATGTGTTTCAATGTTAGCAGTAATTTAAGTAATGCATTGCCTTGTTGACCTGCACCAATGATAGCAATTCGCTTCATCATATAACCACGCCTCTGCATTTTTTTGCATACTATCATTTTAGACTTTCCTGCATAATTTAGCAAGGTTATTTCGTTTGATAGTCGAACATGCTATACTACTTCCATAGAGAGAATAACGAAGGAGTATAACCATGCGTATTGTTGCCTTATTCACCTTAGTAATACCCGGAATACTCGCTACACTTGGTGTTAAACTAATGAGAGATTCCTTATTTGGCGTTTTGTTCCCTATTTTCTTTCACGTCGGCATCCAATTTGTAGCTGGACTTATATTTTTTGTCGCAGGCCTTATTTTTATTGGTGGTTTTATTTTGCACCGAGATCGAAAAAGAAATTTAACAAAAGGGCGATTTAATCGAAAATAATATAAAGCATAGAACAAAAGCGCAAGCGCCCCTTTAGCGACGTATGGACTGGACTGAACCGTAGGACCAGAGTAGGCTTCGAAGCTTTACCTCGCACGAAGAAAATTGTTCTATATTTTCGATGGAGTAAGGAAACATGCCCCTGCATAAGGGGTATGTCGACTTTGGACGACAAGTCCGCTTTTAGTCGACCTTCAATAAAACCTGAACCGATGTTGACTTATCGTACGGAGGCGGGTGTTGTCTCACTACAGCTTTAGCGCTGGAGCTGGATGTGGCTAAATAACTTAGTAAGATATCCACTGTTGTTTAATTTTATAATTCCCTAGACAACAAAAAAGCTTGTGGTAATCTTTCATAACTCAAGCTTTTTTTGTATCCCTACTGCCTGCTTTTCAAGTAATTATACACCGGCAATGATGCCAGAGTACCTATCTACCAGTTCCTTTGAGTTCATTTATTACATTTAATGTATTGCTCTATAAATCCTCTATACTCATCAGTTAATTTATCAGGCAAGCTATTTATTGAAAAGTACTGCATTTTTTCCGATTCACTATAATCTATCTTCATATCTCCACTTATATCCTTAGTATAATAAACAGCTGTCACCGAATATAATTCATCACCATTTGAAACTCTAAAATAATAGTCAGCACCCGAGAATACACTAAGTAATCTTAAATTTTTAACTATTAATCCTGTTTCCTCAAATACCTCTCTTTTTGCTACTTCTTCAAAACTTTCTCCTAAATCCATTAAACCACCTGGTAATCCCCAGTTCCCATCTTTCCTTTTTTGCAACAATACTTGGTTTTGTTCATTTAAAATAATAACAACAGAACCTGGTAAAATAATTGGTCTACTACCAACATAGCGCCTAAGATATTTATAGTACTCCATTTTGTTCCTCCAAAAGGTTGATTTCCAACAATAATATTTACTTTGTATAACTATATTTTACCATAATAATATTGCCTGCATTTTCTAAAGAATACCACTAAAATAGCACCCTTTATAAGCACGACGATATTATTCGTCAATGATAATAGGATGCTATTTCCTCTTCTACATTTCAATTCTCATGTTGATTTGCTTTCTTTTCATCCACTGCTTTAACTCTATTTCCGAACATTATTGATACTTCTCATGATCCTTAGTTAACGATCTAAGCTGATGCCTTTTTTTGAAAAAGTCTCGATTGCTTTGTGTGCAACACCACTGAACTATCCATGCCCTCACCAACAACCATGACGAGACATAAATAACGATTATTACTACCGTATCTTATTTATGCTTGTGAATTAATGCAAAAGAAATAATATTCATTACTTTTTTCTTTATCTACGGAAAAAACCGATATATCTTCTTCCTCCTCGACAATACCCAGATGTTCTTTTATTATTCTTAGTTCATCTATAATTGTCTTAGTATTCACCCAAGCAGCAATTGAGCAAAAAATAGCACCAATTACGATAATAGCAATGATAATTCCGATTACAACCCTCTCCCTTTGTATAAGTTGTTTCACTAATGTACCACGTTACTTAAATCGCGAATATTTTTAATAATTTTTTTTAAGCGTAACATAATTATCTGAATTTAACATTCAATTCCCTCAATATCCCAATTAAACGTATGACCTATAATTATTGAATGTTTCTAATCAATAATAAAAAGCATGCGAATCTTGTTATGGATTCACATGCTTTTTAAAGTTATTTCTTATGAAACCTTATGAAACTATACAAACTTCTTAATCAAAACAGACATCTTTATTCAAAAAACGCACGATACAGGCTTTGAACTGCTTTCTTTTCATCTGCTGCTTTAATTCCAAACATCATCGATACTTCTGATGATCCCTGGTTGATCATTTCTAAGTTAATTCCATTTTTCGAGAAAGCCTCTGTTGCTTTATGAGCCACACCGACTGTACTATCCATGCCCTCACCAACAACCATGACGAGACATAAATCACGTTCAATGTATACAGTATCCGGCTTTAATTCTTCCTTAATACGTTGCATAATTTTCTCTTCTTTTGCTGGGGTTAGCTGACTTTCTCGGATGATAACAGAAATATCATCAATCCCTGATGGTGTGTGTTCAAAGGAAATATGCTCGTCTTCTAAAATATTCAACAAGCGACGCCCAAAGCCTAGCTCCCTATTCATTAAATATTTACCTACATAAAGACTAACGAATCCTGAATCACTTGCAATCCCTACAACCGGGTTATCACCTGTCTCTTTTTGTGCGACAATGATCGTTCCTAATCCATTCGGGTTGTTTGTATTCTTTATACAAACCGGGATACTTGCTTTAAACGCAGGTATTAATGCTTCATCATGGAAAACGGTAAAACCTGCATAGGAAAGCTCTCGCATTTCTTTGTAGGTTAGAGCTGTAATCTCTTTTGGATTATCAACAATTGTTGGATTGACACAAAATACAGAATCTACATCAGTAAAGTTCTCATAAATGTCAGCTTGTAAGCCTGCTGCTACAATTGATCCAGTGATATCAGAACCACCACGTGAAAATGTTACTAACTTTCCATCCTTTGTATAACCAAAAAATCCTGGAATTACTACGATTTCTTTACGTTCTCTTATTTTATACAGCTGTTCAAAGCTTTCCTCTTCAATTTGCGCACTGCCAGGCTCATCACTAACAATAATGCCTGCTTCCTTTGGATTTAAGTAAGTCGCGTCTATACCAATCGATTGTAAATATGCGCTTAACACTTTAGCAAGGGAATCCTCGCCAATTGCCTTAATGGCATCAATTTTGAATTCATTTTCATAGTCTTTAGATAAAACAAGCTCAACCTCTTGTTCAATTTCCAATAATATTTGATCAGATAATTGCAATTCTTGCGTAATCGATTTAAAACGATCAATTACATTTTCTAAAGGGATTTGATATGATTCTCCACGAATGTACGCTTCCCCAAGCGCAATTAACATGTCGGTTACCTTCGTATCATCACCGCTTCTTTTTCCAGGGGCAGATACAACAACTGCTCTGCGGTCTGGATCAGACTTAATAATATCGGCAACCTTTCTTAATTGACTTGCACTTGCGACTGAACTTCCACCAAACTTTGCTACTTTCATTTAAATCTCCCCACTTAACTTTTTGTAATCTGTCTAATTCAAAATAATAACACACTTTGTAAGCAATTGTTATAGAAAAGACCTTGATTTAATATCAAGGTCTTTAAAATTTATTTCGTGATAAACATTTGCGTCCAATAGTTACCATCTTTTACATACCCTACGCCAATATGGGTGTAGCTTCCCAATATATTTTTTCGATGGCCTGGGCTATTCATCCATGCTCGAACAACTTCTTGTGGGGTACGTTGACCTCTTGCAATATTTTCTGCAGCACTCCTATAGTTGACACCAAAGTTTTGCATCATCGTAAACGGTGAACCATAGGTTGGACTATTGTGAGAGAAATATCCTTTATCATGCATATCTTGTGATTTATATCTCGCGACACGTGACAGCTCCCAATCTGGTGTTAGTGCAGGTAGACCTTGTTTCGCTCGTTCTTGATTCGTCAATTGAATGACTTGATGCTCAATTTGCTTAGCCGAATCAATGTTAGGAATGTTTAATTTCTGCTTTGGATAAATCAAATTTGGATTTTTCACCTGCGGATTAGCCTCAATAATTTCCGTTACTCCAATTTGGTAACGAACCGCGATTTTCCACATGCTGTCTCCGGGTTGAACGGTGTACGAACCTTGTGCCGATACGGACAATGGAACTGCAATAAATAAAAACAAAGCTAAGTATAGAATTTTTTTCAAGTGATGTTCCCTCCTTTTAGTAATAAATTTCCTCTAAAGTGAAGGTTTTATGCACACGAAAAATCCCTTTAATCATTTTGTTTATGATCAAAGGGATTTGAATTTTGTTTAACTAGCACGATTCTCTAAACGCAAGCGATCAGCGACCATCGCGATAAATTCACTATTTGTAGGTTTTGCTTTTGAAACACTAACAGTATAACCGAATAAAGACGAAATTGAGTCCATGTTACCGCGGCTCCATGCTACCTCTATCGCATGACGTATGGCACGTTCCACACGTGAAGCGGTCGTGTTAAATTTTTTAGCGATATCAGGGTAAAGTACCTTTGTAATTGATCCAAGTAGTTCAATATCCTTATAAACCATTGTAATTGCTTCTCTTAAGTACATGTAACCCTTAATGTGGGCCGGTACACCAATTTCATGTATAATATGCGTAATGCTTGTTTCTAGGTCTTTCTTCTTATTATCTTTTGCTTTTGTTTTTAAAAGTTTTGAATCCATTCCAGAGTTAACACCATGCATTTGTCTGATTTGATCTGCTAAGTTACCTAAATCAAATGGTTTTAAAATAAAATAAGATGCACCAAGATCAACTGCTTTTTTAGTAACCTCTTCCTGTCCAAATGCAGTTAACATGATAACACTCGGAGATTTCTCTTTTTCAGATTCTCTTAATTTACCTAGAACAGCTAAACCATCCATGTGTGGCATGATAATATCAAGCACTAATACATCCGGATTTAAGTCCTCAAGCATCTCTAAACATTCCTTACCATTATTAGCTGTCCCGATCACCTCTATATCGGCCTGGTCCTCAAAGAAATCTTCCATAAGTTGTATTAACTCTCGATTGTCATCAACTAAACATACCTTTACTTTTTCCAAAATTGTTCCTCCTTCACGTAGTCCTCATCTAGTTCCACATTACATTTTCGACACAAGTTTTAAAATTCCTTCTTTTAACGGAAAAACTTTTATTTTTTTTCGTTATGCTTTAATTTACTTATGTTTTCTCTTATTTTCGATATATACCGACAAAAATAAAGATATATTTGTCGAATAATCTTTATTTTATTGTAACACAAAAGGAATTGACTCTAAATAGCTACTAAGGTTAAGTGATCGACAAGTATGTTTTTGCCGCATTCATCCTTAGACATACTTGATCTTTCGATGAATTATTATGTATTTCTGTTATCCTTGAACCTACTCGATTAGATGCTAATCAGACATGTTTTTCCTATTTTCATCCTTAAACTTACTCAATTAAATGCTAATCAGACATGCCTTTTCCTTCTTCATCCCTAAACTTACTCGATTAAATACTTTTAACGTTATCTATACTCCACCGCACCTCAGTTCCTAACTACCAACCTTCCCGCAAAAAAAACTCTTACCAATCATTAATTGGTAAGAGTTCGTTTTGTTCTGTTAGCTGGCTTTTTTATCGTTGCTTTTTTCATAAATATCAATTCCAGCTTCATTCAGCATCCATTCGATGTGGACGCCGTATCCGGACGTTGGATCATTAACGAAAACGTGTGTAACTGCGCCGATTACCTTTCCATTTTGAATAATTGGGCTACCACTCATCCCTTGTACTATGCCACCAGTAGCATCGAGTAGTTCTGGATCGGTAATTTTCAGAATCATACCCTTTGTAGCAGGAAATTTCTGTGGCACACTGTTCACAATGTCGACGTCAAATTCCTCTACCTTGCTACCTTCTATAACAGTCAATATTTTTGCTGGTCCCTCTTTTACTTCACTTGACAATGCAATTGGCATTGGCTCATTGAATTCACCGTTATTCAAATCTTTGTTGAGTTTACCAAACACACCAAATGGACTATTTTTTGTAATCGTCCCAAGCTCTCCATCTGCTGTAGAGAACTCTGCATGTTTTTCTCCTGGTACGCCATTGTTTCCTTTTTCAATTGATTTTATTGAAGAATAAACAATCGTGCCATCATTTATTTCAATTGGTTTTTTTGTATCCATATCAGAAATAACGTGACCTAAGGCTCCATATTTTTTAGACTTCGGATCGTAAAACGTCATTGTACCAATACCCGCGGCTGAATCGCGGATATATAATCCAATTTTATATTCATTTGTTTTTTCGTCCATTGTTGGCTTTAGCTTTGTTTCAAACGTTTCTTCGTTCCTTTTTATGGTAACATTTAACGCTTTTCCATCATCGCCGGCTTGTTCTACAAATGGAGCAACATCTTTCATGCTGCTAATATCTTTTCCATTAATTTTAAGAATCGTGTCACCAACTTGGATATTCGCTTCTTCAGCTGGTGATTTCTTTCCATTTTTCGAATCGATAACATGATGACCTACGACTAACACACCTAGTGTTTGTAAGTTGACACCAATACTATGACCACTAGGTATCACTTTAAAATCATCAAGTATATCTACATTTACTTTTTTAATTGGAAGTCCAGCGAGTTCATATACAATCTCACTTTGCCCAGGACTAACCGTTGTAAATTCGGTATCACCTAAAGCTTGAATAACCTGATTATCATCCGTACTACTAACCGCAACACTTGTCCCTAGAGTCGGAACATCAATGTTGTCCTGATTGTGAAAAGTTGTAATTTGATTTGGGATTGATAAATAGGTCTGAAATGGTGTTAAAAATGGAATGCTAAGGAAAGCAACAAGGAGCATAATTCCTATTCCATTACGGATACTGTTAAATTTCATTCTTTCACTCTCCTCGTTCCTAACCCATATCTTTTTCTCTGTACTTCTAATTTGACCTTACATGCTAATTTTTAAACCCTGTAAAGATGAGAAAAAAGGGTTAATCTTTCCTAAACTGTATGCAATTAAAACGAAGGAATAGTGAATAATCAAGAAAAGCGCAGAGCGTCGCTTAGAAACGTAGCGTCTGGAGCGAATCGACTGAGATAAAGGAATCATGCCCCGCAATGAGGCAGGTCGACGTTGGACGACAAGTCCAACGTCGACCTGCCACAACACTTGAATCGATGATGACTTATCGTTAGGAGATTCGTGAAGTCGCCTAATTCTTATCTTATTAAAAACCCTTTGCCAACAGGTGGCAAAGGATTATTTCATAATAAGATTAGATTTAAAACGATCAGCTAATAAAATTAATTCTCGCGCATGTTCCATCGAAGTGAACGTTATTTCAGTACCTGTCATCATTCGGCTAATCTCTTCCACACGCTCTTCTTTAGGCAATCCTTTAACTGATGTTGTTGTTCTGTCATTGGTTGTATGCTTCTCAATTTGAAGGTGGGTATCAGCCATGGACGCTACTTGAGGTAAATGGGTGATACATAATACCTGTGATCCATTTGAGATGCCATAAATTTTCTCTGCAATTGATTGCGCGACTCTTCCACTAACACCAGTATCTACTTCATCAAAAATGACGCTTGTTACACCTTGATGGCTAGCAAATACTTTTTTCAAAGCCAACATAATCCTAGACAATTCTCCTCCAGATGCTACTTTATGGATTTCCTTTAGAGGCTCACCTGGATTCGTTGAAATCATAAATTTCAAGGTATCAAATCCGTTCGTTTGCAGTTGTATTGGCACACCATTTATTTCTGGATCCCCATCTTTGCCTTTTTTCATTGAAAAATCTACATCAAACGATGCTTTTTCTAGGTAAAGGTCCTTCAATTCCAATTGAATAGCATGTTTTAATGACTTAGCTGCTTCTTTACGGAGGTCATGGATGTGTTTTGCTTCGACAAGCGCATCTTCCCCTATTTCAGCTAATTCTTCTTGCATATTTAACAAGTGGGAATCTTTATTTTTAATCTCGTCTATTTCCTCTTCAATTTTTGAAGCGTACTCGAGCATATCATTAACCGTTTGTCCATATTTTTTCTTTAATCGATTAATTTCATTCAACCTAGACTCAATTGTATTTAAATGATCTGGGTCAAATTCCAGTGAATCTAAATGGTTGCGCAAATAAAAAGTTAATTCTTCCACCATATAATAATGGTTGGTAATTTCTTCTTTCTTACCTGCTATTTCTTGATCATGTTCACCTGCATCTTCTAAACCTTGCATTGCTAATGATAACCAATCAAGTCCCTTTTGTTCACCATAAAGTGCATCATAGGCTTGGTTTACACCTTGATAAATTTTTTCGAAATTCAGAAGTTTTCTACGTTTTTCTGTTAATTGCTCGTCCTCATCTGGTTGCAGGTTGGCTTCTTCAATTTCTTTTAACTGAAACTCTAATAAATCAAGACGTTGTGCCATCTCTTGCTCATTCTCACTAAGTTTTTGATAGCGCTTTTTCAAATTTTTCATCTTTGTATATATTTCTGTATAATCAGTCATGACGCTATTCAATTCATTTTGTTTATATAAATCTAAAAGCTCGATATGTCGATCTACATCCATTAAGGATTGGGTTTCATTTTGGCTATGTATATCAATAAGGGTTTTGCCAAATTCTTTCAATATTGCTAACGTTACTAGCTTACCGTTTATCCGACATATGCTTTTCCCATTAGAGGTAATGATTCGGTTTAAAATAATCATTCCATCTGTACCAATTTCAATTCCATAATCACTGGCTGTTCTGTATATTGGATGCTTTATATTAGGAATAATAAATAAGCCTTCGATGTCAGCTTTATCTGAACCATGTCGCACGAACTCTACTGATCCTCGTCCACCAGCAAGCAGCTGAACAGCATCAATGATAATCGATTTCCCCGCACCCGTTTCACCAGTTAACACCGTTAGCCCGTCAGAAAAGGTAATCGTAATACTATCGATAATCGCAAAGTCTTTAATGGATAATTCCGTTAACATGAAGATGACACCCCATTTTTTATAGTAAAAAATTGTATCAATATTATAACATTTCTAACAATTGTTCTTTTATAAGTTCCGTATCTTTCTCTGTACGACAAATAATTAAAATCGTATCATCACCACAAATTGTGCCTAATATTTCATTCCAATCTAAATGATCAATTAAAGCACCTACGGCATTTGCATTACCTGGTAGTGTTTTAACGACAATAAAATACCCTGCCGTATCCACTTTTACAAATGCATCAATCATTAGACGATTTAATTTTTCAAGTGGATTAAACCGCTGATCTGCAGGCAAACTGTATTTATAATTGCCATCTATTGCCGGCACCTTTACAAGATGCAATTCTTTGATATCGCGCGACACCGTAGCTTGAGTGACATTGTAACCGAGATTACGTAGTAGCTCAACAAGTTCATCTTGTGTTTCGATATCATGCTCGGTAATTAATTCCCTGATTTTAATGTGACGCTGACTTTTGCTCACTTTTTTCCCTCCATCTGCCACAATAAGGGCACTACAAAAAGCCTATCATAATCATGCGAAATGGGCTACAAAATTGTAGCCCAATCAACTATGCTTGATTGTGTGTTTCATGTGCTTTATCGACTACACAATCAATTTCGACATTATTTATAGGATTTCCTTCTTTTTTTGCCTGATTCCAATAAAAGTGCGCTAAAAATTCGATATTTCCATCGCCACCTGTAATTGGAGAAAAGGTTAGGCCTTTTAATACATACCCAAGATTATTGGCAAAAGTTATAATTTCTGCTAACACTTGTTTGTGCACCTTTGCATCACGGACAATCCCTTTTTTACCAACAGATTCACGCCCTGCTTCAAATTGCGGCTTAATCAGTGTTACGACATCTGTACCACTTTGAGTTACTTTCGTAATCACTGGCAAGATTAATTTGAGCGAGATAAATGAAACATCTACAGATACAAAGTTTGGTAATCCTTCAGTTAGCATGTCTGGTGTTACATAGCGAAAATTAGTACGTTCCATAACGATTACACGCTCATCGGTGCGTAATTTCCAGTCTAATTGATTGTACCCAACATCAATTGCATAGCTTTTTTGCGCGCCATGTTGCAAGGCACAATCGGTAAAACCTCCTGTTGAAGAGCCAACGTCCATCATTGTTTTACCTGTTATATCAAGTTGAAAATGCTGTAGCGCTTTTTCTAGCTTCAAACCACCACGACCGACATAAGGAATCGCTTTGCCTTTCACATTTAAGACGATATCTTCGCTCACCTTAACGCCAGGCTTATCGAGTCGTGTTCCTTCCGAGAAAACTAAACCAGCCATGATTGTACGTTTTGCTTTCTCTCTCGTCTCTATTAAACCTCTGTCGACTAATAATGTATCTAACCTAACTTTTTTACTCATGTTAACTCAAGCCCTCTGTTGTTTACTAGGAAGCATTTGCTGCATTTTGTGCACGATTGCTTCTTTCGTAAGTCCAATCTCTTCCCATAGCTGTTCCACTTTTCCATGCTCAATAAAACGGTCAGGTATACCGATTCGTTTGATGTCTTGTTCTCTATAATCATGTTCCTCTGCAAACTCTAATACAGCACTTCCGAAGCCTCCTTGTAACACTGCTTCTTCAACTGTTAAGATCGGCATGTTTGCTGCCATTAATGCATGCAACATATTTTCGTCTAATGGCTTAATAAAACGAGCATTGATGACTCTTACGGATAGCCCCATGTTCCCCAGGTCTTCACTAGCTTTCATTGCTAGGTCAATTGTTGTACCAAATGTTAAAATAGCCGCATCCGTTCCTTCTCTTAACACTTCCCACGTTCCAATTGGAATCGTTGTTAACGTTTCATCCATCTTCACGCCTAAACCGTTACCTCTAGGAAAACGAACCGCAATCGGACCATCATCATATTCAATGGCAGTATGAACCATATGCTGACATTCATTTTCATCCTTCGGCATCATCACTACCATATTAGGTAAATGTCTCAAGAAAGCAATGTCAAATACACCTTGGTGTGTTTCTCCATCAGCACCAACTAATCCTGATCGATCAATCCCAAATGCAACATTAAGATTTTGTCTAGTAACATCGTGTACTAACTGATCATACGCCCGTTGCAGGAAGGTCGAGTAGATAGCTAAAAACGGTTTCATACCTTGTGTTGCCATCCCCGCTGATAAAGTGACCGCATGTTGCTCGGCAATACCAACATCAAACAATCGTTCTGGAAATTCTTCTTGAAACTTGTCCAATTTAGAACCAAGAATCATCGCAGGTGTAATTGCTACGATACGTTCATCAGTTCTTGCCTTTTGTTGCAATGTATCACTAACTACTTGACTCCATGCAGGTGCGGTATTGGCAGATGTTATTTTCTTACCAGATTCAATTTTATATGGCCCAACACCATGCCATTTGTCTTTCACATCTGACTCTGCAGGTAAGTAACCTTTACCTTTTTGCGTGATTACATGAACGAGTACAGGTCCATTCGTTTTCTTCGCGTATTGTAAATTTTCTTGTAATGCATGAAAATCGTGCCCATCGACAGGACCAAAATAAGTGAATCCAAACTCCTCAAACAGCATACCTGGTACCATAAAGTACTTCATGCTGTCTTTCACACGCTCTGCCGTTTGTGCTAGTTTTCCACCAACTGCAGGGATTTTTTTCATCAACCATTCTAGCTCATCTTTGACACGGTGATATTTTCCAGCACTTCTCATACGTCCTAGTGCATTATGAAGCGCACCAACATTGTTGGCGATTGACATTTCATTATCGTTTAAAATCACTGTCAGGTTCTTTTTCTCATGTCCAATGTGATTCAATGCTTCTAGAGCCATACCACCTGTAAGCGCACCATCTCCAATAATAGGAACAATAGCGTGTGTTTCTTTCTTCAAATCGCGTGCAATCGCCATACCCATTGCTGCTGACAAACTAGTAGAGCTATGCCCTGTTTCCCAGACATCATGCTCACTTTCACTCATCTTTGGAAAACCACACATCCCTTTATACTGTCGCAATGTTTCAAAGCGATCGGTACGTCCTGTTAATATTTTATGAATATAGGACTGATGACCTACATCAAAAATAAATTTGTCATTTGGACTATCAAAATGTTTGTGTAGTGCCAACGTTAATTCTACAACACCTAGGTTTGCCCCTAGATGTCCTCCAGTTACGGAAAGCTTATTAATTAGAAATTGTCTTATCTCAGCTGCTAGTACTTCTAGCTCTTCGTTATTCATGTCATTTAAAAACGAAGGATCCTTTATACTGTAAAGGTCCATTGCGGGATTCCTCCCCTTCTTCAAATTTCTTAGATTATTTCTTATCTTGCGGTAATACCTTTATTTTAAATTTATCCTCAATAAAAGCAATGATTTTACCTGCAAAAAATATTATTGAGGTGGATGAATGAATCGCAAAATACTTACCGATTGCCTTACCACCAACGGTTAAGGCGGCCACTAAGCTTGTTAAAATAACAGAAATAATGATTTGAAAGCTAGTCCCCTCTGGATATCCAAAGCCCGTTGCAATTTGTAATACAACGATAGCGGATGCTGTTCCACTTACTATTCCCGAAATATCACCAATTACGTCATTACAAAAGCTTGCAAACCGGTCTGCATTACGAACGATGAGAATTGCATGTTTGGAACCGCTTACCTTTTCTGCTGCCATTGCATGAAAGGGAACTTCGTCCGCAGCAGTTGCGGCAATACCAAGCATGTCAAAAAACACACCCATTAATACGATTACTAACACAATTATTAGACCGAATACCCATGCTACTTCTCCTAATACGGAGGATGATATAACTGAAAAAATAGCCGCTAACACAAACGTGATAACGGCGATACTTATACTAAATTTAATTGATTTTTGTAAGTGTGATTTCATGAGTAACCTCTTAATAAAAAATTATGTAAAGGAATGGTCATTCAAAAGGTAAAAACTGCGGCTTAGGTCCAGTAGGTTTTCCCAGACAGGTACCGAATGTTGCCATCCTGGCGGTTCCCCTTTAAACCCATCTTAGCGTTGTCACCAACAGCTAGACTGGATTACCACTTAGTCCACACTATAATCCCTTTTAAATGTCCGACAGAACAGTCTAGGAGATTTCCTCCACAGCCTTTGACCGCTCCCTAGCCTCTTTTGCAGTACGGATTTCATATGGATGAAAGTAACGGAGACGGTGGCCACCCATCTCGTTACCTATGACCATAATCCCCTACGTACCACTCAAGGCAGGCTACGCTACGAACAAGGATTCCCCATCCCAATTACGTAGGTTCATACCCCATTCCATAGTAATTCCTTGGCTAAGCAATTACCACAGAGATGGGCCTCCGCGGAAGCAGGGTCCTCGCCCACATGCCTTTGTGGATCGCCCTACAACCTTAACTCCCAGCACCGACCCAAGGCTGGGCGCCTCAAGCCGGCACAAGGAACTTCATCGATGTGCCCTTTGGCGGATTTTTAGGCCCGCCTTCAGGAACGGAGGACTGACTAGAATACTGCACCATCCCTTAAGTAATATTAATATAACACAAAGTGAAAATAATCTCAATTGAATTTGTTGGCAATTAATGATCACGATTACTGAGATAATCGGTTAAAGACTCTAGTACTGTCTGATTAACGCCTGCTTGCTTTAATGCTTGTTTTGCTTTGTTTACATATTCCTGCTTCTTGTTTATTGCACCGTTCAGCCCTAATAATCTAGGATATGTACTTTTGTTGTTCGTTTCATCACTTCCAATTGGCTTACCAATTAATTCCGGATCGCCTGTTACATCCAAGATATCATCCTGAACCTGGAAGATTAAACCCAAGTAATAGCTAAATTTTTCTATAGCTTGCAGCTGTTCACTAGAAGCGCCAGCTATATAGGCTCCACTAATAATTGCAAAAGTAAGAAGCTGGCCTGTTTTTAATGTATGTATTTGCTCGAGCGCACTTAGATCAACCTCCTGATCTTCTGCAATCATGTCGAGCATTTGCCCGCCGACCATGCCTTTGGGTCCACTCGCTTGTGCTAACCTTGTGATCAGGTATATCTTTTGCTCTTCTGTTAAACTTTCAGCTTTTGTTATCACTTCAAAACTATATGTAAGTAGTGCGTCTCCAGCTAGGATGGCTGTTGCTTCATCGAATTGACGATGATTTGTAGGTTTTCCACGTCTAAGATGGTCATCATCCATCGCCGGCAGGTCATCATGTATTAATGAATATGTATGAATCATTTCTAATGCAACTGCAACTGGTACTACAGAAGTATAACTACCAACAAACGATTCACAACTTGCCATCATAAGAATAGGTCGAAGTCGTTTACCACCAGCTTGAACAGAGTAGAGCATTGATTCTTTTAGCCGACTCGTTATTTGGAGTGTTTCGATTTCATCGGTCAAAGCTTTATTAATACTACGTTGCCGCTCAGCAATATAATCCGATAACAATTCTGCCACCTATTGTTCCTCCTGCACAGTGAATGGAGATGTGTCACCTTGTTCATTGACAATTTGCTCCATTTGTTTTTCCACGTGTGATAACTTCTCACTACAATGCTTTGATAACTCCATCCCTTTTTGGTAATAGGTAATTGCCTTTTCCAATGGGACATCGCCTTCTTCTAACTTCTCAACAATTTCTTCTAATTTTGTCATTGCTTCTTCAAAAGACAATTTTTTTTCAGCCATTTTATTTGTCCTCCTCTATTCCCCTAACTTTACAATCGAGCAAACCATCAACAATTTTAACAGAAATTTGATCTCCAGCCTGCACTTGCTTCGTTGATTGAATTACTGCACCTGTATCCGTATAAGATACAGAATAGCCACGTTTCATTGTATTTAATGGATTTAGCAAGTTCAATTTATCGATGTTGCTATCAAATTGCTTTTGTTTTTCCCGAATAATCCTTGCAAAGGCTTGATGATTTCTTGTGTTCCATTGTCGCAATTGCTCCTTTAACCGGACCATCTGTTTATCAGGACGTTGCTGCACTAGTCTTTTTTGCAAATAATTAAGCTGTTCATTTTTTTGTTGTAACGATGATTTTGATGCTCTGTTAAGCTTATCAATTATTTTATCTAGTTCCTGTTCTTTTTGCCTCAGAAGTTGTTCCGGATAACGGAACGCATAAGATTTTTGTAAATTTATAAGCTTCTCTCGCGAAGTATAAACTTGTGTATGAGCAACTCGTTGCAGAGATCTCGTTAAGCTATGAATACGTTCGATTAGTTCTTCTTTTGATGGTACTGCTAATTCGGCTGCACCTGTTGGTGTTGCTGCACGTAAGTCAGCGACAAGGTCACTAATTGTAAAATCAGTTTCATGTCCAACAGCTGAAATAATCGGAATCGTGGAGGAAGAAATTGCTCTTGCTACAATTTCTTCATTGAAGCCCCATAGCTCCTCAATCGATCCACCTCCACGACCAACGATTAAAACATCATTTCTGCCTAAGCGATTTGCTAACTCAATCGCTTTAACGACTGATGGTGCAGCATGTTCTCCTTGTACTGAAACTGGATAAATACTAACTTGCACGATAGGATATCTTCTGCGAATCGTTGTAATAATATCGCGCACTGCTGCCCCCGTTGGTGATGTGATTACACCGATATGTTTTGGATATTTCGGGATAGGTAGTTTTTTATCCTGGTCAAACAAACCTTCTTGGCTTAACTTAGCTTTTAGTTGCTCATATGCAACGTATAGTGCACCGATCCCATCCGGTTCCATTTGCTTTATATAAAGCTGGTATTGACCTTGAGGCTCGTAAACACTTATTTCCCCTCTAATCAAAACATGCATTCCATTTTCGGGTTTGAATTTTAACGTGCGGTTATTCCCTGCAAACATAACTGCTTGCACACGAGAAGCTTCGTCCTTGATCGTCAAATACATATGTCCCCTGCTATGGAAATTAAAGTTGGAGATTTCTCCTTTTAACCAAACCTCTTGCAAGTGCTTGTCCATTTCAAACTTTCGCTTAATATATTTTGTAAGCGCACTAACTGTTAAATAATTGTGATTCATTGTAATAACCCCATTATTAAAGGTTGTTAAATTGTTTCGCAGATTTAATCGTGTTATGTAATAGCATCGTAATTGTCATTGGTCCTACACCACGCGGTACTGGTGTTATGTAGGAAGCTTTTTCAAGGGCAGATTCAAAATCGACATCTCCAGTTAATTTGCCATTGTCTAGACGGTTAACACCAACATCGACAACAACTGCCCCTTCCTTCATATCGTCACCCGTAATGAAGTGTGCTCGTCCAACAGCAACAATCAAAATATCAGCTGCTTGTGTAAATTGCTTTATATTTTTCGTTTTAGAATGACAATACGTTACCGTAGCATTTTCATTAAGCAAAAGCTGTCCTACTGGTTTACCAACAATATTACTACGTCCTACGATAACTACATGCTTTCCCTCAATAGTAATGTTTTTCGATCGCAGCATCGTTACAATCCCATAAGGCGTACAAGGATAAAAAGTATCTTTTCCCGTCATCATTCTGCCTATATTTACTGGATGAAAGCCATCTACGTCCTTTTTAGGATCAATTGCTTCAATTACAGCTTGCTCATTAATATGATTTGGTAATGGCAGTTGCACGAGAATTCCATGTATTTTTCCATCTTCATTTAAATCAGTTATTAATTCTAATAGTTCTTGCTCTGTCGTTGTATCTGGTAGCTTGATTAAATTTGAGTCGACTCCAACCTCTTCTGATGCCTTTTGCTTTCCCTTCACATATGATTCAGAAGCAGGATCATGACCAATTAAAACAACAGTTAAACTCGGTGTGATTCCTTTTTTGCTCAATTCAAATACTTCTTTTTTCATATTTTCACGCAGATCAGCAGCTAACTCTTTCCCGTAAATTACTTCTGCAGACATATTATTTCCCCCTATGAAATCACCTTGGAAAGCACACCATTAACGAACTTCCCCGATTTGTCATCTCCATATAGTTTTGCTAACTCGACTGCCTCGTTGATCACTACCCCTTGTGGTGTTTCTGATTCAAACATCAATTCAAATGCAGCAATACGTAATACTGTTTTTTCAACTGTAGCTAATCGTTCAAGCGTCCATTTTTCTAAATTAGCAGTAATCTTTTCATCAATCGCTTGTTTATTCTTATTCACTCCATAAACTAACTCACTTAAAAATGCATCAATCGCTTCCTCTTCAAGCACGTGCTCAATCGCTTCCTGTGGGGCAATATCGTTTACATCCATTTGAAATAGGATTTGGAATGCTTTTTCTCTCGCTGTACGGCGTTTCATTGATTCATTCTCCTTTTAAACCTTGTCTGGTTCAAATCATATCATGTTTAGGCAAGGTAATGCTACAAGATGACACCCCTCTTAAGAAGTTTGTCTTTATTCCCGAAGAAAAAAAGGCCTCAAAAAGAGACGATGAGGGTCTCTTGGGCCTTTTTTCCTTACTCTTTTGCTTCCTCTATTTCTTCTTTGTGGTCCATTTGAACTCCAACGATATGGATATTAATTTCTTCAATCTCTAATGCCGTCATATTTTTCAACGCTTGACGAATATTTGTTTGAATTTTTTGAGCAACATCAGGAATTTTTGAACCGTAGTCGATAACTACGTATACATCAATCAAGACACCTGTTTCTGTAAGCTCAACTTTGATTCCTTTACCATGAGATTTCTTACCAAATCTCTCTGCAACCCCACTGGCAAAATTACCTCGCATTGCAAATACACCACTTACTTCCGTAGCTGCAATACCGGCAATTACTTCAATAACCTCTGGTGCGATTTCCACTTTCCCTAACCTTGAATCTTCACCAACACTTAACAAAGAATTTTCGCTCATACCGTTCACTCCTTCTTCGTCTCTTCACTTTCCATTATAGTATATTTCTCAAGGAATTTCGTGTTAAAGTCTCCATTTACAAAAACAGGATGATCCATCATTTTACTATGGAAGGGAATCGTTGTTGAAATACCTTCAATTACGAATTCGTCTAAAGCGCGTTTCATACGAGTGACCGCTTCTTGCCTTGTTGCACCGTAAGTGATCAGCTTGGCAATCATGGAATCATAGTACGGAGGAATTGAATAACCAGGATATGCTGCTGAATCAACTCGAACGCCTAATCCTCCTGGTGGTAAATACATGTTTATCTTCCCAGGTGATGGCATAAATTGCTTATACGGGTTTTCTGCATTAATTCGACATTCAATTGCCCAACCGGTAAATGTAATGTCTTCCTGTTTAAAGGATAATCGCATATCATTCGCAACGTTAATCTGTTCTTTAATCAAATCAACGCCAGTTACCATTTCCGTAACAGGATGTTCCACTTGAATGCGTGTATTCATTTCCATAAAGTAAAAGCTTTGTTCATTTTTATCAAAGATGAATTCGATCGTACCTGCACCCGAATATTCAACTGCCTTAGCAGCTTTTACGGCTGCATCACCCATTTTTTTACGCATCTCAGGAGAAATGGCAGGCGAAGGTGTCTCTTCGATTAATTTTTGTAAACGCCGTTGCACGGTACAATCTCTCTCACCTAGATGTACAACATTCCCAAAATTATCAGCAAGTACCTGGATCTCAACATGGCGGAAATCCTCAATGAACTTTTCTATGTACACACCGGGATTACCAAATGCTGTTTCCGCTTCCTTCTGTGTTACTCGAATTCCTTTTACTAATTCTTCCTTTGTTCTCGCTACGCGGATCCCTTTACCGCCTCCACCAGCAGTTGCTTTAATAATTACTGGATAACCAATCTGCTCTGCAACTTTGATTCCATCTTCTTCGCCATCAATAATACCATCTGAACCTGGTACAATTGGAACTCCTGCTTGTGCCATTGTTTCTCTTGCTACGTCCTTAGTCCCCATTTTCTGGATTGCATACGGACTTGGACCTACAAAAATAATGTTGCAAGCTTTACAGATTTCAGCGAAATCCGCATTTTCGGCTAAGAAACCATAACCTGGATGAATCGCATCCACATCCGTAAGGGTTGCTACACTCATAATGTTCATGAAATTAAGATAGCTTTCTTTGCTGTTGGTAGGACCAATACAGTAAGCTTCATCCGCTAATTGTACGTGCAAGGATTCTTTATCTGCAACCGAATAAACAGCTACAGTTTCAATGCCCATTTCTTTACATGCACGAATAATACGAACGGCTATTTCTCCTCTATTAGCTATTAAGAGCTTTTTAATCACTATGTCATCCCCTTACACTGTCTTTACTCTAAATAATGGTTGTCCGTATTCAACGAGTTCTCCATTTCCTACTAAAATTTCTACAATTTCACCGCTCACATCGGCTTCAATTTCATTAAATAACTTCATTGCTTCAACGATACATACGACAGAATCACTTTTCACTTTATCTCCGGTTTGTACAAAAGCTTCTTTATCCGGAGACGGTGAACTATAAAATGTTCCTACCATAGGAGATACAATCTCATGGTCATAGTCTTTAGCTGCTGGTGCTTCAGGTGCCGTCTCGGTATTGACTGCAGTCTGCACTACTGGCTCCTCAGTTTTTGCAACAGGCTGCTGAGGTGTAGAAACAGCAACAGGTCGGGCAGTGACTACCTCACCGTTTTGTTTCTTCATTGTTACCTTTGCACCACTTGTTTCATAAGTAAACTCATTAATAGATGACTGATCAATTAGGCTAACCAGTTCTCGGATTTCTTGAATATTTAGCATCTTTAGGCACTCCTTTATCTTTACACAATTAATAACAGGTACTAATAACTCCTCTTAACATTTTACGAAAACGATTGAAAAACTGCAACTATAGATTGCAAAATAATATAGTAACATTATCATACCACGAAACATGATGTTCTAATTAATAAAACGTATACTTCCATTTTAGCATACTAAATTTTCAAATTAAAAACTGACGACATAGGTTTTACCTACAGCGTCAGTTCGATGTATTCATAAATTTTTAAGTTAACTTGATGGTTGATATTTTACATTAATATCATCAACGTTGCCAAACTCTTGACTTGCCATCATCATAATTGACTGAGCCTCTTTTTTGGACATTTCATCCGCTTTTACTGTAATAACTACATTTTTTTCATCAGCGCGAACTAGAACATCTTCATATTGTTTTTCTGTTTTTATTGTTTCTTCTAGAATTCTTTCTTTTGTAGAAAGCTGTTCAATATCTTTAATTTCCTCCCAAGCAGCGTTGATTTCATCCGTAGAAGCTGTACTTGAAGCAACAACATCTTTATAATAATCAATCATCTTACTGCGTTCGTCTGCAAGCTCGAGGCGTGTCATCGTAAACAACTCATCAACATCATCCATAGGAGAATTCCCTGCAGTATCTTGTCCTTCCATATCGCTTTCGCTATCAGCTTCGGTACCGGTTTGACCCTCCCCCTCGGTTGTTAGATCCTCACTATCTGAATCAGCTACAGCTGTTTGATCGCCTACCTCTTCGTCTTGATTCGTATAAGCGAGATCGTCTCCTGTTGGTGAACTCATATAATAGACACTCAATACAATCATTAAGCTTAGCATTGTAAGCAACCATACCGTTTGTTTTTTTAACATTTAAATTCCTCCTTAATTTTTAGGCATAACAGAAATTTTATGTGTTGGAACATCTAGCACTCTTGATACCGCTTCAATCACCCAGCCTTTTACCTCCAAATGATCAGCACCCTTAGCCACAACAAGCACCCCTCTTACTTCCGGTTTAGTTGTTTGGACTAGTAACGGAACTTCTTTATCACCTTGCCTTACAATAACCACTTGTTGTTCCTCTGAATTATCTTTTATTACTCTTTCTCCGCCATTTTGGTCTATTTCCTCGGTTGTCTGTGTACCGATGACTAGATTTTTTTCATAGACTTTTTTATGCGTAGAATTGAGATTTACCATTACCTCAACTTCTGAAACACCTTGTATTTGCTCTAATAACTCAGTCAAATCCTTCTCATAGCTTGTTTCAATATCGTCAACGACATCTGTTTTTGTTTCTTCATCCTTTTGCATAAAGGTTTCTTCCTCTTGACTTGGTAGATTTTCTGTTTGAGTATCTAATTGAGCAAGATTTTGATCTTTGTTAGCTGACTGGAACATATTGCCTACGATTAAGAGTAATAAACCGATAAGGGCTACAATAAGCACGTATCCTAGCTTAGTAGGCTTTTTACCATCGCCCGTTTTAAGCTTTAAATTGGAAATTAACTTACTCAATGGATTTTGCACTATACTCCTCCCTCCCACTGAACCTGTATGATGTTCTCCTCTAGCTGCCATAATTCAGCTAGGTAGGTCCTAACTTGATCCGTTTTTGATGAATCATCTGTTGTCTTTTCTTCATTTTTGTTGAGGTCAATAACAACGTCATCGACTTCCCCATCACTTGTCGTCACATGTTCTTCTTCCACAATCGAGACGGTTACTTGATTTAGCTTGTCGATATCCAGCTCGTCTTCTTTTTCAAAGCCATAAAGGATATCGGTGATTGCTACACCATATGTGTTGTTCAACTCCTCTTTCGCTTGATCTTTCATTTGGACAGCCATCTCTTCTAAAACATATGCATCTTGTGAGGCTTGTATTTCTGTTTTCTTCATTTCTATTGAATTTTTCATATTTTCATCTTCCGCTGTTGTATCTAATGCGGGTAATGCCCTGCTTAAAATGTCCTCTGAATCTATATGAAACAGCTGAAATAAAGGCTGTAAGAAAATTAATAACAATAACAAACCTACGACCATATTAATATACTTTTTCATGGAGGAGCTCGGCAATACTAATTCAATGATCATTGCCAGTAACAAAAACAAAATGATTTTTGTAATCCAGTCAATAAGTAGGTCGATGATAACCCCCTCCTCACCTGAGCATAAGCGTTAAGTTACTTGATGCAACAATGATCACAATTGCTAAAAAGAACATAAATGAGACGACTATTAAGGCTGCAAAAATGTATAAAATATGTTTACTGATAATGTTCATGCAAGCAACCACAGGACCATTACCAATTGGCTGCAATAAGGCAGACGTTACCTTATAGATGAGAGCAATCACAAAAATTTTCAGTGCAGGAAATAATACGAGTGCGAGTAAAATAATCACGCCTACTATGCCGACCGCGTTTTTCAATAGTAAAGAGGCACTCAAGACGGTATCCGTAGCATCTGTGAACATGCGGCCAACAACAGGTATAAAATTTCCTGTCACGAATTTAGTCGTTTTCATAACGACACCGTCTTGAATCGCACTAGCTGCACCTTGGACTGACATAACACCTAAGAATATAGACAAGAAGATACCCAATAAGCCAAGACCTGTATTTTTGAGTAAATCAGCAAGCTGTGTAACCTTATAATTTTCATTTAAAGTACTAACGATATGAAGTAACGCGGATAAAAAGAATAACGGAATAACGATTTTAGATACGAGTACAACACTAATATGAATTAAGAATACAATAACAGGTTGAAAAAAAGACACCGATATCAAACTACCAAACGTAGCCATCAGGCCGAGCATTAGTGGGAGCAGAGCCATCATAAAGCCACTCATCATATCAATTGTATCTTTTGCATAGGAGGCTGCCAGTTGAAAGCTACTAAGCGCGAGCACGATTAAAACTAGATATACTATGGCATAAGCGACCTTGCTTACTGTCTGACTTTCCAGTGCTGTTTGGAAAGTTTGTAATACCATACAAAACAAAGTCAGCATAATTAATGTACCTAACAGCTTACCGTTCACTATTACTTCGTGAAATAAAAATTGAACTAAACCTGAGATCCATGTTTTTACAGATAAACTTTCCTGATTTTCTATATATTCTAAAAAGTTAGTCTTCTGAATACCAGGCAAGTAACCACCATATTCATCGACAACTTGATCCCAATAACGCTTCACTTCTTCAAAAGAAATAGTATTCAAATCAAATGCTTGAACATCGGTTTGGCTTTGATCAGGAGCTGCTGATGTCTCTGTTGCAAACAAACCTATGAGTAGAATCACAAAAAAACTGGATACGAGTAGTTGTATGCTTTGCTTCATTCACCAAATCCTGCTCCCTTCTCAGGTTACGCCGGTATAAAACCAATTATCGTTTCTATCACTGCAGTTAAAATAGGAACTGCTAAGACTAGAATAAATACTTTTCCTGCAAGTTCAATCTTAGCTGCTACAGAACTAAGCCCAGCATCACGTGTTATATGTGCACCAAATTCGGCAATGTAGGCTATTCCGATAATTTGTAGAATCGTTTCTAAATACATCCCATTCACATTTGCTCTGTCACCTAGGTAATGAATTAACTTAAAGATCTCCGAAATATGTTGGATAACAACAATGAAAATAAATACACCTGTAACTAAAAGCAGAAAAAATGCAAACGATGGCATCTGTTCCTTGAGCAGCACAGTTAATAAGCTAGCAACAATACCTAGACTGACAATTTGTAGAATCTCCATAGACTACCCCTGGAACAGAAATACCGATTTTATTTGTTGGAATAAATCTGCAATACCATCGATCACAAAAATCAATACAATCACAAAGCCGAAAAGCGCTGCTAATTTAGCTATTTCTTCGTTTCCCATTTGTTTTAAAATGGTATGAATTAACGCAACGATAATCCCGATACCAGCAATTTGAAATAATAGTGAAGCATCACCGAGCATGAGCCATTTACTCCTTTCCGTCTATATCAGAAGTAAAATAACGAGTAGCCCTGTTAAGAAACCAAGACTTTTCATCATTTTACTGTACCTCGTTTGATAGTCTATTGCTTCCTGTAATTCTCTTTCTAAATGCGTCATTGCCAAATGTATGTGTTTTTGTTGTTGGGTAAAATCATGTTGACCTAATGTCCTGCCAAATTGACGCAGAATCTCTTTTTCATTTTTACCTAGCGAAACATAGTGCCAAAATTCATCTAAATTCCGTTGCCATATCGTATATAAATCACCTGTGTTTTTGCTCAAATCGTCTGTAATACCTTTAAAGAACCATGCTATAGGCTCTGGTAATTGTTTTGATATATTGCGACATGCCTCAATTATTGGAGATTGGCTATAAAGAATCTCCGCCTCTAATATTTGCAAGGCGTTTTTAAGCTGCCTTATTTGCTTTGGACGATCCGTAAGTTTTTTTGCAAATTCAAAACCTACCCATGTGGTAGCGCTGAGCAGAAGAAGTGCCCCTATCCATTTCATCTTCTGTGCACCTCGGTTTCTTTAAAATGTGGTTACCTTCACGATCTAAAATTGTTTCAACCATCCCTGGCTTTGTACCCCGCGAAAGTATCAAATAGCGATCAAATGCATGTTGTTTAAACAGTGGTTGTAAGGAAGGACGATCACGAAGGTCAGCGAAGGATTGTCCATGTATGGAGCAAACAATCCGGACACCGGCGTGTATCGCCTCCATTAATGCTTGTACATCCTTACCGCTCCCAATCTCATCAACGATAATTACCTCAGGTGACATCGATCGGATCATCATCATCATGCCTTCCGCTTTTGGACATGCGTCCATAACATCTGACCTAGGACCTAACTCGTGCTGCGGGATCCCATTCACACTGCCTGCAATCTCAGACCTCTCATCAATAACCCCTATTTTGTATGGCCTAACCTGCCCCCAGCCAGTAGATATGAAGCGCGCAACATCTCTTAATAAGGTTGTTTTGCCTGTCTGAGGTGGTCCGATAATGAGTGTATTATGATAATTCCCGTCGTATAAGTGACGAATATAAGCGGAAGCAGCACCAATTTTTTGCTTGGCAATTCGGATATTAAACGATGCTATATGCTTGATTGCTTTTACGTTACCATCAATCGTATTTACTCTTCCTGCAAGCCCGACACGATGACCACCTTCTATCGTTATAAAGCCCTCTCTTAACTCGTCTTCCATACGATATAAAGAAAACTGACTCAGCTGATTTAATATGTGCATCCCATCTTCTGTGCTTGGTATAACTGATTTCAACCATTCTTCTCGTTGATCAAAGATGAGCTCGACCGGACGTCCAATACGAATTCTAATTTCTTGAAGTGTCGGCCAACGATTGGCTATACGTTTTACTAGTTCTTCCTTTATAGTCTTGGGGAACAAACGAATAATTTCTTGCATATACTGACCCCGCTTTTTATCTCCTAATAGATTTTCCTTATTGTAAATGTATGCCTGTCTGTACCTTTTATGACTACCTTATATTAAATGATTTTATATAATAGAACCCCTTGATTGACTATCCTTGTGAACAGAAAGAACCACTGCCCTTACTAGGACAGTGGTTCTTTGTTTACACATATTCTATTATTTAACCGCGAGATACGTACTTACCATCAGATGTACTGATCACCAGTACATCACCTTCGTTTACAAAGAATGGTACTTGTACTATTAATCCCGTTTCTACTGTAGCTGGTTTTGTTCCGCCACTTGCTGTATCACCTTTAATACCAGGTTCTGTTTCGGTAACGGTTAATTCAACGTTATTTGGAAGCTCTAAACCAATTGTTTCACTTTGGTAGGTCATAATAAAAACTTCCATGTTTTCTTTTAAAAATTTTAATTCATGTTCAATTTGATTCGTCTGTAATTCAATCTGTTCGTATGTGCTCGTATCCATAAATGCATGGACATCGCCTGAAGCATATAAATATTGCATTTTACGATTTTCGATATGTGCACGGTTAACTTTTTCACCAGCACGAAATGTTTTCTCTTGAATACTACCGTTTCTTAGATTACGAAGTTTGGAACGAACAAAAGCCGCTCCTTTACCCGGTTTCACATGCTGGAAATCTACCACTTGCCAAATGCCATTATCGACTTCGATTGTTAATCCAGTTTTAAAATCATTAACAGATATCATAAAATATAATTCCTCCTCAGTTGTCTTTATATGTTCGTGTTCAACAACCTCTATAAAATAATTAATTCTTTTGTTGAATTTGTAAGACATTGGTTGCCATCTTGCTTCACAACTGTATCATCTTCAATCCGACATCCACCAACATTCGGTACGTAAATACCTGGTTCTACTGTAACAACCATTCCTTCTTCTAATACAAGCTCAGAACGGAAAGATAATCCGGGTCCCTCATGAACATCCAAGCCAATCCCATGACCAGTAGAGTGACCAAAATATTTTCCATATCCTTTTTCATCGATATGATCTCTCGTTAATGCGTCAGCCTGTTTTGCAGTGATCCCTGCTTTTAGACCAGCCATTCCTTTTAATTGTGCTTCAAGAACCGTATCATAAATTGCTTTTAATTCATCATTAATTTGTCCAACAGCTACCGTGCGTGTGATATCAGAAATATAGCCATTATAGAGTGCGCCGAAATCAAGCGTAACTAATTCGCCAGAAGCTATTTCCTTTGTTGAAGCCACACCGTGTGGTAATGCAGAACGATATCCAGATGCTACGATAATATCGAAGCTAGAGGATGTAGCTCCTTCTTTCCTCATGAAAAACTCCAATTCATTGGCAACATCAATCTCTTTAACACCAGGCTTAATAAAGGTGAGGATATGTTCAAAAGCCGCATCGGCAATATTCGCTGCGGTTTGAATAATACGAATCTCATCTTCTGTTTTAATTAATCGAAGTTTTTCGACCAATCCATTTGTGGGCACAAGTTCTGCATCAATGGCTTCTTTATATTGTTCGAAAACACCATAAGTAATGTCGTCTTTTTCAAAGCCAATAGATTTTAAATTTAAGCTCTTAATTTGAACAGCGATTTCCTTATTAATCGGTTGCTTATGCTCAACAATTTTAAGGTCTTCTGTTTGGTCATTTGCTTGTTCTATGTATCGAAAATCGGTAATTAACATCGCATCATCTTGACTGACTAATACAACACCAGCTGTACCAGTGAACCCAGTCATATAGCGACGATTTTTTCCATTGGTAATTAGCATACCATCTAAGTTGTTGTCACGTAATGCTTGCCTGAGTTTCGTAAGTTTCTCCATTTCCCTCTTCCTTTCTATAGCTTAGTCTTGCTCCATAAATGCTAACGCAGCTAGCTTGTACCCTTTAAAGCCAAAGCCGACAATTTGTCCGATACAAACAGGAGATATCATGCTGTGGTGGCGAAAGGATTCGCGCTGGTGCACGTTAGAAATATGCACTTCTATAACAGGAACAGAAACAGAACTAATTGCATCTCTCAATGCAATACTAGTATGTGTATAGGCCCCTGCATTAAATATGATCCCTTCGTATTGTCCGTCCGCTTCATGTATATAGTCGATTAGCTTTCCTTCTTCGTTGGATTGAAAAGCATCTAATCCGTATCCAAAGGATTTGACCAATTCCTTCATACTATTTTCCAAATCCGCTAACGTCTCTGCACCATAAATGTCCGGTTCCCTTTTCCCCAAACGATTCAGGTTCGGTCCATTTAATAATAGTAATTGTTTCATAACTAATCGCTCCATCCCCTATTAGAATATCGCCCTTACTAGTTTATCACAATCTATGCAGATTTGAATAATGTTTTAATTAGGTTGATTAGCTTGATTGTCTTGATATTCATATGAAATGCTATAACCAATAAAGATTCCATAAAGTAAAAATAAACATAATGTAGTTACGATCGTATTACTATCTAATTCAGTCATCGCGGGTACATTCGGGAATACCGGTTGTAAGAGATAAAAGATGATAAACCATAGCGCAATGCCATAAATCCCACTGACCATTATTCCAGGATACTTTTTTAATAACCCATAATAAACAATAGCGGTTATAATTGAGATGATTCCGATCACAGTGACAGCAATAAGCTCTCCTAACCAGCCATCCGACCAATCTGTTTGTAGCCAAGAGCGTAAAATAAAGGTTGCTGGTGATACAGAGCTGAAATTAAAGTAAGAGGCAATCACACCTATAAAACTCCACAAGACCCCCCCAACAAAACCCGTGAGTAACGATTTACTTAAAAATGACATCGGCTTTTCTTGTTTGTTTTGTTCTAATTTTTTATCTTCCATCTTATACACCTCCAATTATTATCTTCACCAATTATCTTTTATTCCATCCATATTTTTTTTGTATATCCTAGTAAACTAAAGTAGTATTTTCATGAATATTTTTCCTCTTACAGGAAAGAATTTAAGATAACGGAAAATATTTGATGATTACCATACCACGATTGAATAGAATCGATCCTTGTTGTTGTCTAAGAATTTATTGGTTAATTTAAAATCAAGGTTTGCTACAACGCAATTGATTTTGTGTTGTATAAGCTGTTTGTCAGATTTACTCACATTAGCGGTTGTCTTGTAGATAAAGGACAAGTTGTATATCAATTTTTTCCTCATCTATTGTCATAGGACTATCATTCCAAGTATTACAATAATTAATAAGCTTTCTTAAAAGTAGGGTTCGAAATATTGAACAACCTTTTAACGGAGTACTTCATTAATTGGAACTATTGGACTATAATTGTAATAACCTATAAATAACTAGCCTAGCATCACAAATACTAGACATTCTATTCATTTTTTAATAAAAAGGGTCGAAAACTGATCACAATAAATAATAAGTGGTATATATGAAAATAAGATTTCCAGTGTAAAGAATTTGACTTGAAAGGAGGATTTGTCGAATGTTTCGCAATAAGTTAAATCCGATCATTTTATTGCTTATCACCCTTGCCCTAGTTGGACTGGGAACACAACTATTCACAAATACTGCTTCCCTTGTCACAAACTTATTAATAATGGTAGCAGTAGGTGCCCTAGTTTATGGAATTGTTTATTACTTTGTGATTAGGAAACGTACATCGAATGATATTAAAAAATACAAAAAAGCCGTAAAACAATCGAAAATGAAGTATAAACTAGAAAAACCAGCCCAAAAAAGCTATGCTAATGCAGCAAAAAAACAGTCACCGTTATTTAAAAAGAGCGGTAAATCAAAGGCAAACGCTCCACACCTTCGTGTCATTGAAGGAAACAAACAAAAACGTAAAAAACGAGCATTTTAATAGCTCGTTTTTTTTGTTGATTATAAAATTAGTGTATAAGTAGCCTCTGCGTTAACTTACCTCTATGTGGCATAGTACGCCACGCCGAGAATTGCCTTAAGCTTGTCGGAGGTGATCAGGCGCCTCCGCTTTTGATCTCGGCCAGCTGCGGCGCCTACCTCCTCGAGGTCTTAAGGCAATCCCCTATGTGGCATAGTACGCCACGCCGAGGATTGCTTAAGCTTGTCGGAGGTGATCAGGCGCCTCCGCTTTTGATCTCGGCCAGCGACTAGCGTGACTTCCCTCACCTCCGTACGTCGCTTATCGGCGCACTACGCTTTTGATTATGGCCAGCTTTTCAAGAATTCTTTTGCCCGTTCTTTGCCTAACTGAATTAATTTCTTTTTGTCATCTTCTGTAAGCGAGAAATCGGATGATTCGACCTCTTTTACTGGAATGAAAATAATATTAGCAGCATCTCTTTTTGCTATATAGCGCGTGTCATGTGCATTCATCATTGTTAAAAATATAGAATGAATGAAACTGAACGCATTTTTAATCTTTCTTTCTGGGATCGAATTTATCTGCTCACTTAGCTTTACCCCTAGTATTGGACGAATCAATTCATGGTTCTCTTTCTCTAACACCCACATTGGAAAATTACTTAACAAACCTCCATCTACCATTACACTGTAGCCTATTTTTTTATTTGGTAGCTTTACCGGAATAAAAAAATAAGGAAGCCCAATACTCATACGGATTGCTTTTGAAATCAGAAATTCGCTTGGGTCTTTATTATAAATCCTTTGTAGATCATCAGGGACAACAACTAACCTACCTAAAGATAAGTCTGTTACTATAATTTTCAATTTTTCTTCTCGTAGATCTGCAAATGTATAAACACCCTTTGCAGCCAATTTTTCATATAGCCATTTTTCTAATACATCTCCCTGATACAATCCCATCGTAAAATAAAGCTGAATCCATTTCATTACGGGCACATATTTCCCTAGCTTGGTTGGGTCTAAAAACTTCTCCAATTCAACTTCATCCAAGGCTTCTTTTATTTCAGATGAAGTATAACCGGCGGCTAAAAAACTCGCTAATATGGAACCTGCAGAAGTTCCCGCTAACCTTTCAAAGACGAATCCCTTATCTTCAATTGTATCCAGCGCTCCAAGAAATGCGAAAGCTTTAACACCACCACCTGAAAAAACACCATCAATTTTCATGTTTGCTCACCCTAATATACTTTTCTTACATATATAAGGGTCATCTATTTAACTTAGAACTAAAAACAAAAAGCTTTACTAAATTTCAGCAAAGCTTTTCTACAAAACGGTTATTCACTTTTATTGTGGAGCTCTTCCAATTCTTTGACACGTTTTGGATTCTCTTCAAAGTATTGAACTAAATCACCAATTCGATCAATCGAATTCCAACTTAAGTGATGCTCAATGCCCTCTACATCTTGATAAATTTTGTCTTTGTCGACACCAATCAACGCTAGAAATTGCTCTAACAATTCGTGCCTGTAGACAAGACGTTTGCCAATCTTCATACCTTTTGAAGTTAAGATAAGACCTCTATATTTTTCATAATTTAAATATTCGTCTTTATCAAGCTTTTGAACCATTTTAGTAACGGAGGATGGGTGTACTTGAAGCGCCTCAGCGATGTCTGAAACACGTGCATATCCTTTAGAATCAATCAGTATGTATATTTGCTCTATATAATCTTCCATGCTTGGTGTTGGCATATGGATCCTCCCAATTCGCATTTATCCTATCAATAAAAGGATACACCAGTTTATACTACGAAACAAGGTATAAACGGTTTATGAACCTGACAAGTATTTATCTAGTACAAACGTGTATGATCGATGAGAAAAGTGCGCGGGGCCCTTTTACCGACATACGGACTGGGACTCAAAACAAGAAAACCTTCTTGTTTCTGCGGTGCCTGTTCAGAAAGAGCTTTCCTTAGTGCTATTAATCGCACACAGCGAAAACATTTGCTAGACCCCGGACCTATAGAGGTGAGGAAAGTCTAGCTAATTGGTGACGCTGGAGCTAGACTTCCCTGAATTTTATACTATCTTGTATGAGAAACAAGAAGAACCACCGAATTAATCGCTGGTTCCCTTGCTCAATCTATATTATAAACCACATTTTAACTGGGCATTACAATTCGTACACGTATTACATCCACCGATATCTTCCACTGTCCCTTTTCTGCAAACAGGGCAAGTATCGCCGACCTCAGATCCAATTGTAACATTTGTTTTCTTCAGTTCATGAATCGTATCCATCAGAACAACATGTGGCTTTTGCCCGTTATTTTGCGCATCATGATTGTCCTCATCAAAGCTATTGTCTTCTGCTTTTAACGTAAGAACTTGTGAATCACGGCTTCCATCTACATAAACCGTGCCACCTTTGGCACCACCTTTATACAATCGTTGGTACACACCCTCTACTTGTTCTACGGCATAGCCTCTTGGTGCATTTACTGTTTTAGAAATAGAGCTGTCAACCCAGTTTTGAATCACACATTGAGTATCTGCATGTGCTTCAGGTGCTAAATCCATCGCTGCCACAAACCATTTTGGCAAATTATTCGGATCTGCTTCAGGATGTTGATCCAAGTATTCTTGTACGATATCTGCTTTGACCTCGATAAATTTCCCTAATCTACCACTTCTAAAGTAAGAAAAAGAGAAATATGGCTCAAGTCCCGTGCTAACACCTACCATCGTTCCCGTGCTGCCAGTAGGTGCAACGGTAAGCAAGTGTGAATTTCTAATACCGTATTTTAAAATATCTTCACGTAGATCATCCGGCATTTTTTTCATATAACCAGTATTTATAAAATTATTGCGTAGTTCTTGTGTCTCTTCATCTGTTCTACCAATTAGGAAAGGAAAGCTACCTTTCTCTTTTGCAAGCTCAACAGACTCCCTGTAAGCTGTCGTTGCAATTGTTTCAAATATTTGATCGACAAGCTGATTTCCTGCTTGGGAACCATACTCTGTTTCACAATAAATCAGTAAATCATGGAGACCCATGACACCTAGGCCAACACGTCGCTCGCCAAGTGCTTGTTTTTTGTTTTCCTCTAAGAAGTATGGCGTAGCATCAATCACGTTATCTTGCATTCGCACGCCTGTTCTTACGGTTTGCTTCAACTTTTCAAAATCTACTTTTTTGTTCGCTTTGTCTGCAACAGAAGCTAAATTCACAGCAGCTAAATTACAAACAGAAAATGGCGCAAGTGGTTGTTCTCCGCATGGATTCGTTGCCACGACTTGCTGTCCATAGGCTTTTGCATTTGTCATGTCATTGGCATTATCGATAAAGAAAATACCTGGTTCAGCCGAGTATGTTGCACAAATATTAATTAAATTCCATAATTCCTTTGCCTTAATCCGGCGATAAACACGAATGTCATAGCCCAGTTCTTCCCATTTTCGAACATCGCCATATTCATGCCACGTTTGATTGTAAGCTTCCATTTGTTCTGCTGAATAACCTTCTACGTTCGGGAAACGAAGATCATAATAATCATCATTTTCAACAGCTAGCATAAATTCCTTTGTCAAACAAATAGAAATATTTGCCCCAGTTAAAAATTCTGCATTGTGAACATTATACGTACCACCCGTTATTAGCTTGTCTTCTGCTTCTTTTATTGCTCGCTCCGGGAAACCACCAAGACCTGGCATCGTTTTATAATTAACGATACCTTGATACATATCGCGTTCTGTCTCTGTTAACGGTGTAAACTTTAATTTTTCCTTAGCCAAATATTTGATTTGTTCGTCTTCGCTATTTTCAATTAGAAAACGTAATATTCTTGGGTTTTGCATTTTTGAAATAATAAATTCGATAATATCGGGATGCCAATCTGAAAGCATAATCATTTGAGCTACGTATATTGCGTTGGTTCGTTACACCAACTCTTTATGTCTCCATAAAGGTTAGACCATATCTTGCACTACCCGTGCCCTCGCACTTCGGAACTACTTAGTTCCTACTCTACTACCTTCCGCTAAATTAGCGTGGTTTCGATGGTCGTTGAACCTTCCCCATATCCATAAGAGTTAGAGGCTTGGCTGCTGATTGTCTTGTTACTTCAGATTTTTTAGCTCTCACGTTTACCGTTTCCGATTCCGTTGTAGCTCTCAAGTATTAAAGAGTTCCCAGCAATTCACGAGGTTTTTTTATAGACGAGGCACTCGTTACCTTTACCACGTCTTGATCCGCCTTGCTCAACTAAATGTGTTAATTTTGCAATATCATCTAACCAAGATACCGATCCGGAAGACTTGCCATTAACACCGCGTGCTAAAGTATTTCGTGGACGCAATGTAGATCCATTCGTACCAACGCCACCACCACGGCTCATTATTTCCATTACTTGTTTTCTGTGATCAGAGATTCCTTCACGTGAATCCTTAACATAAGGCATTACATAACAGTTAAAATAAGTAACATCAGTTTTAGCACCGGCACCATAAAGCACACGCCCTGCAGGAATAAAATTCAAGTTAGAAAGTTCGTGGTAAAATTTCTCGAACCATGCTTGTTTTGCTTCTTCATCCGTTTCTACTTCCGCTAAACCAGTCGCATTTCGCAGTGCGATTTGTTCATAATAGATTTCTAATGGTTTATCGATCACATCTAGCGAACGTGTGACAACACCTGTTGTAGCTTCTTGTTCATTGTCAAGTACCGTCACAAACTCTTGGTTAACTTTAATGTCTGCTTGTTTGGTCTGCCAATCAACAGATTTTACGAACCCAAACCCTCTAGCAGGGAATTTAGGATCTGACTTTACCGTTAAAACAACAAAGTCCCCTTCTGATAATGTCAGCTTTTCTGTGTCCTTAAATGCATAACGATCAAGCATTACTAGCCTTGATACCCCTTTATGCGAAATAGACATATCACTCGTTACTGGATGTACTTGTGGAAATAAGCTAATATCCTTGTTCAGCTTGTCCACATTAATCTCTAAATTTTTCTCAATAACAGCACCCATGAATAGCATCTCTCCTGTCCTTATATATAGAATCATGTTGTTTTTCTCTATATGTAGATTTATTATCTAATTTAACACTTCAGTATAAATAAAACAACATATAGTGTTTGGAAATATAAATATATACTATATCTTGTAAAAAGAACATTACAAACAAAATTTGTCAAAGTTGAAATTTTACATGAGCAAGTGAAAATCAACGAAAATCAAAGATATAACAATTGTATTTGAGTGGGAACAATAATTTTGTGGATTGCATTATAAACAAGTTAGGAAATCCGCATAAATAAAGGATTCCTAAAACAATGATGATCACTTTTCGAAAAAAAATGAGTAAAAAGTAGCAGACGGATATTTTCTTGAAGATAAATTAGCTAAAAAATGCTATACTAGATGATGAGCAAAAATGAGACAAGACATAAATGGGGGAAGATGCAGATGGAATTATGGATTTTACTCGTACTATTGGTAGGTTTAATCTTATATTCAGTATTTCGTTATCTAAAGCAAAGAAAAGTCCTAAAAACACTAACAGAAGATCAGTTTCGCGAAGGCTATCGCAAAGCTCAATTAATAGACGTTAGAGAACCAAAAGAGTTTGAAGGCGGCCATATCCTTGGTGCCAGAAATATTCCGTTAACGCAAATGAAGCAACGTTTAATTGAGTTAAGAAAAGACAAGCCTGTTTATTTATATTGCCAAAGTGGTGCCCGTTCTGCTCGTGCCGCAATGCTGCTAAACAAAAAAGGCTATCAAGACCTTAACCACTTGCAAGGCGGTTTTAAAAAGTGGAATGGTAAAATTAAAAAAGTAGAAAAGAGCCAATATTAATTAGAAACCCGAATCGCTATTACAGGATTCGGGTTTTATTATGAAAATTTCCAATCAAAACATATATTTTACTGTGTGAACTTTAAGGCTCATAATCAGACCAACTGCTACCATACAAGTAATTAACGAACTACCACCGTAACTAACAAACGGAAGACCAATTCCGGTAATTGGCAATAAACCAATGCTCATACCTATGTTCTGAAATACATGAAAGCTAATAAATCCAACAACACCAGCACCAAAATATTTGCCAAAGTCTTCATTATAATTTAGTGAGGTAACTATAATCTTCGCTATTAATAGAAAAAACAACAAAATTACTATGCTGGCACCAATAAAACCGTACCTGGAACCAATAACTGCAAAAATAAAATCAGAATAAGCATATGGAACATCTGTAATGGTATGAAAACCGTCTAATTGTCCCGCTCCAATACTAGTCATCGACTGCCTTAGTTGATAGCTTGCATCCAAGTATTGGTAAGGCTTTAACCATCCGTAAATTCGTTCCGACTGATAGTCAGATAACACTCCGACAATTTTATCAAAGAAAAAATCTGGTTTATAGAAATACATATATATTAAAGATGATAAAAATGCGGTCGGAATGGAAACAATCAACATGAGCGTTGTTAATCTTATTTTAGAAACAATTAGTATACAACAAAACATAAACAGGAAAGTGAGCATACTACCGAGGTCTGGATATTCTACTAAAATCAAAATAATTGGCAGTAATACAAGTATCATCTTCCCTACTAAGTAGAACTCATTACGTAAGCTTTTTTCTCGATCGCGATGCTTATCAACAATGTAGCTTGTCATTAAAATATACCCTATTTTCATAAACTCTGCTGGTTGTAAAGAAAATGGTCCAATACGATACCAACCTTGTGCACCATTGATTACTGGAGATATACTTTCTGGCAAAATTAATATTCCAACGAGCATCAACAAACAAGCAAAATAAATAAACATTGACAACTTTTTATAAACACTTAAGTCAACAAACATCATTCCAAAAAACAATACAAATGAAACACAATAATAAATAACCTGTGTTACTACATAATTATCGTTCGTTAATCCTAATGCATGTGCCTCATGTAACGAAATAAAACTAATAATAGCAAATAAAATAATCAACAATAAAAGATTGTAATCAAATTTGCGTGCTATTGAATGTTCCATAAATCTATTTACCCCATTTAAGTATAAGAAATTATTTTAACTACATATACAGCTTCAAAACAACAATAGCTATTACAACCGATTTCACAATTTTCATTTACGAATGAAAGTCTGGTTGATGCGCTTGTCTTCTCCAACGTAAACTCTAAGTCTAAGTCTAAGTCTAAGAATAGAATAACATGAAATTAGAAAATAACTCCAAATTTTTATAGCATTTGTAAAGTACACTTCTTTTATTTGAAAGATTCTTGTTAGGAGGCAAAGAAAAACACCCATTATACTTGAGAAACATAATCTCAAAATACATTGGGTGGTTTTCACTAAGTTATTATTAATTTCGTTTATACTTTAACACTGGCTTCCTAGCCGCTGTCGCTTCATCCATCCGCTTCACAATTGTCGTATGCGGTGATTCCTGAACGATTTCCGGGTTTTCCTTCGCTTCATTCGAAATGTGTAGCATTGTTTCGATAAAACCATCTAACGTTTCTTTCGCTTCTGTCTCAGTAGGTTCAATCATTAATGCCTCTTCTACATTTAATGGGAAATAAATTGTCGGTGGATGATAGTCAAAGTCGAGCAAACGTTTAGCAATATCAAGTGTACGTACACCGAGCTTTTTCTGCTTTTTACCCGATAACACAAATTCGTGTTTACAATGCTGCGGATATGGTAGTACATATTCATCTTGCAGGCTTCTCATCATATAGTTAGCATTTAAAACAGCATATTCACTTACTTTTTTAAGCCCTTCTGCACCCATTGTGCGAATGTACGTGTAAGCACGTAAATTAATACCAAAATTACCATAGTACGGTTTTACGCGCCCAATTGAATCTGGTCGATCATAATCAAATACATATTGATCCTCACGTTTGGTCAATACTGGTTTTGGTAAATATTTAGCTATCTCTGTAGTTACACCTACAGGACCAGAACCTGGGCCTCCACCGCCGTGCGGACCAGTGAATGTTTTGTGAAGATTAAGGTGAACCACATCAAAGCCCATATCTCCCGGGCGTACATAGCCCATAATGGCATTTAAGTTTGCTCCATCATAGTATAGCTTTCCACCTGCTTGATGGATAATTTTAGCCATTTCTAGAATTTCTTCTTCAAATAACCCTAATGTATTGGGATTTGTCAGCATTAATGCAGCCGTATCCTCACCAACCACACGTTTCAAATCATCAAGGTCAACGAGTCCTCGTTCATTGGTTTTTACGGTTACTGATTCAAAGCCAGCTACCGTTGCTGACGCCGGGTTTGTTCCATGTGCAGAGTCAGGAACAATGACCTTTGTTCGTTTCGTATCGCCATTTGCTTCATGATAGGCACGGATCATCATCAGTCCCGTCCATTCCCCGTGCGCACCTGCTGCTGGTTGTAAGGATACCTCGTGCATACCTGTAATTTCAGCTAAGGAAGTTTGTAAATCATACATCATTTCCAGTGCACCTTGAACTGTTTTTGTATCCTGATATGGGTGAATATGACTAAACCCATCCAGTCGAGCCACATCTTCATTGATTTTCGGATTATATTTCATCGTACAAGATCCTAGTGGGTAAAAACCAGAGTCAACGCCATAATTTCGTTTAGACAGACCTGTGTAGTGACGAATAATTTGCAATTCACTTACTTCAGGCAACTCAGGGGCATCTTTTCGGATATATTGATCTGCTAGTTCCACACCTAAATCAGTCTCTGGTACATCTAAAGCTGGCAAACTAAAGCTCGTTCTTCCTGATTGGCTATTTTCGAATATTAATGGAAAATCTTGATTAACCAACGATATCCCCCACTTCCTGAATAAATGTATCGATCTCTTGTTTACTTCGCTTCTCTGTTACAGCTACAAGCATTTGACCATGATAGCGCTCATCTACTGTTGCTAAGTCATAGCCTCCAATCATTCCTTTTGTGAGCAATTGATCGTTAACATCAGGCACCGATTGTTTTACATCAATCACAAGTTCATTAAATAAAGGTCCATGATAAGCAACTGTAATGCCCTGCTCTTCTAGCCTTTTTTTCGTATAATAGGCTTTTTGCATATTTAACCATGCCATTTGCTTCACGCCTTGCTTACCAAGGGAACTCATCGCCACAGACGATGCAAGTGCATTTAATGCTTGATTTGAGCAAATGTTAGATGTCGCCTTATCTCTACGAATATGCTGTTCGCGTGCTTGCAAAGTTAACACGAATCCTCTTCTACCTTCTTCGTCTAGCGTTTGCCCAACTAAACGTCCTGGCACTTTACGCATTAATTTGGTCGTTGTTGCAAAATAACCACAATGCGGACCACCATATTGGGCGGGAATACCAAATACTTGTGTATCGCCTACAACAATATCAGCTCCAAATGCTCCTGGTGGTGTTAAATAACCGAGAGCAAGTGGATTGCTAGATACGATAAACATCGTTTTCTTTTGAGCTGCGATTAACTGTTGTACTTTTTCTAGTGGTTCAATTTGTCCAAAAAAGTTAGGATACTGAATGACAACACTAGCAGTATTCTCATCCAATTCTTGTTCAAGAGCATTTAAATCAGTCATACCCTGATTGTGATCAATTTCAACAACCTCTAGGCCTTGACCTTTGGCATAGGATTGAATAACCGCACGTGACTCTGGATGTACTGTTTTACTTACGATAATTTTGTTTCTTTTTGTAGTTGCACCACTTAGATTAACCGCTTCTGCAAGTGCAGTTGCACCGTCATACATAGAAGAATTGGCCACATCCATTGCCGTTAATTCGCAAATCATGGTTTGAAACTCAAAAATCGCTTGTAGCTCCCCTTGTGAAATCTCAGGCTGATAAGGGGTATATGCAGTATAAAACTCTGAACGCGAAATTACATGGTCGACAATCGAAGGTATGTAGTGGTCATACACACCAGCACCAAGGAAAGACGTATGTGTTTTTAGGTTAATATTTTTGTTCGATAACTCGGTTAACTCTTTCATTAATTCAGGTTCACTTGTTGGCTTTTTAAGTGCCAGCTCTCTTGTCATCCGAACCTGCTTTGGAATATCTGAAAACAACTCCTCTGTGGAGTCAATTCCAATCTTATCGAGCATATCCTGCTTATCTTGTTTTGTCATAGGTAAATAGCGAAATTCCACTTTCTAGTCCCCCCCTAAATTCTCTGTTTATGTTCGTTTGTAAAATGGTGTTGCAACGACTTGTGCTTTTAACTTTTTATTTCTAACTTGGACATGCAATTCGGTTCCGAGTTGTGAATGCTCTGTGTTAACCAGTGCTAAGCCAACATTTTTACCTAACGTTGGTGATTGTGTGCCTGAGGTAACGACGCCGATTTGTTGTTCTCCGAAAAATACCGGATAATCATGACGTGGTATGCCTTTGTCGATCATTTCAATACCAACAAGTTTTAGCTTTGTTCCCGCTTGCTTTTGCTGTTTCAAAACTTCTTTACCAATAAAATCAGCTTGTTTGTCTGTCTTGACCGCAAATCCTAGTCCTACTTCAATCGGTGTAATCGTTGCGCTAAGTTCTTGGCCATAAAGCGCTAAATTCGCTTCAAAGCGCAATGTATCTCTTGCCCCAAGGCCAATTGGTTCAATTCCTTCTTCTTGACCAACTTCTAGTAACTGCTGCCACAACAAGCTACCAACACTTGCATCAATATAAATTTCAAAACCGTCTTCACCTGTGTAACCAGTCCGAGCTACAATCGCTTCACTGTCAATATTCGCGAAATAAACAGGAGTTTCAAAACGGAAAAAGCCGATGGTAGCCAAATCAGTTTTAGTTAGCTTTTGCAATACTTGTTCTGCCTTTGGACCTTGCACGGCAAGCTGTACATATTGATCTGAACAGTTAGTAATCGAAACACCTGATTCTTTGTGCTCAACGATCCACTCAAAGTCTTTTTCGGTATTTGCCGCATTTACTACAAGTAGATATTTTTGTGCTTCTAATTGGTAAACAATTAAATCATCAACTGTACCACCATTTGGATAACACATCATCGTGTACTGTGCTTTCTTCGGTACAAGTTTCGAAACATCATTCGTTAGCATTTTTTGTAAAAATGCAAGACTATTTGGCCCTTCGACTACGATTTCTCCCATATGAGAAACATCGAACAAACCAACAGCCGTTCTTGTTGCAGCATGTTCCTTTTTTATTCCTGAGAATTGAACTGGCATTTCCCAGCCACCGAAATCAATTGTTTTTGCCCCATGTTTTTGATACTCATCAAACAATGGTGTACGTTTTGCTTCAGCCATAATACAACCCCTTTTAAATAAGTTCACATAAAAAAACAGAGATTTACCGAATTTCTCAGTAAATCTCTGTCCTTTGACCAGAAAGTTTAGCCTAACAACAGTGAATAGGCGTGCTTCTTGGGTAGTTTACGAATTGTAAACACTCTCCAGAGTTGCGTCCTACAACAGTCTTTTTGCCTGAGAGATTCACAAATCTTTGTTTGCTCCTTCGGCGCTACGTGAGTAGTCTCTCCTCTTGTAATCATTCGCAAGATTATTAAATTAGACATTGTTGGACATACTAGTGATTACGATTTATTCATAGAATTTGTTTAAAAAGTAAAAACATTGTTACAAATTTAAAAACATTATATCACATCAGTTATAAGCTGTGTGAACGAAACTAATATATTTTTATTTTTCAGAGAGGTGGTAAAACGATGAACATTCAGCTTCATCGCGACCAAGAATTTATCGACCAATTGGATGGTAAGCTGAATAGCGATGGTCCTTTCTGTTCGTGGGACTTATTCCAAATGGCATACGATTCATCTGTGGCGACAATGACACCGGAATTTGAGGGATTGACCGCACCAAAACACCTTCCTCATGTTAACTTCCTGCAGCATCAACTAGAAAGTGCACAGCAGGTTGTAGAAAACATGCATGGAAGAGCAATTCTCGCTGATGAGGTTGGACTCGGAAAAACGATAGAGGCAGGACTCGTTCTTAAAGAATATATGATACGAGGTTTAGTTAAAAAAGCACTCATCTTAGTCCCGGCATCACTTGTTAATCAATGGGTATTAGAGCTTAGTCAGAAATTTTATATCCCTGCCTTGTCACAGCGAAGGAGACCGGTTTGGGATCAACAAAATATCGTTATAACATCGATGGATACTGCGAAACGATCGCCGCATCGGGAGAAAATCTTGGAGCAAGACTATGATTTTGTACTCATCGACGAGGCACATAAGCTCAAAAATCATAAAACGAAAAACTATGAATTTGTCCGTGCCTTAAAAAAGAAATATTGCTTATTACTAACAGCAACACCAGTACAAAATAAGCTAACAGATATATTTAATCTGGTATCGATCCTAAAACCTGGCTACCTTGGAAACTATGAAGATTTTACTAGCCGCTTCGGTAATAATCACAAAAATTTATTCAATGATGCTCATTTAAAACAGCTCGTTCAAAAAGTGATGGTGCGCAATCGACGTGAGGATACAGGCATTGATTGGACAAAACGACATGTCGAGACAGTGTGGGTTGATTTTACCGAAGAAGAACAAGATGCCTATCAAACACTCAGAACCATATCAAAAGCAGAAAACCATTTTGCAACGCTTACTTACACAAGAGAACTGTGTTCATCACGAGAAGCCTGTTATCTTTCATTGAAAAAAATGCTAGGGCAAGATAAAGCTATTGCAAATCGGGATAACTATGAACAAATTTTAAAACAAATTGAACAGTTACCACATCATGCCAAAGCTAAAAAAATGATAGAAATCATTGAAAACAAAAAAGACGAAAAGTTCATTGTCTTCACCGAATACCGAGCAAGCCAATTATATTTACAATGGTACTTACAGCAACACGGTATCACTTCAGTTCCTTTTAGAGGTGGGTTTAAACGCGGAAAAAAAGATTGGATGCGACAATTGTTTGAAACGAAAGCGCAAGTCTTGATTGCAACGGAAGCAGGCGGTGAAGGAATTAATCTGCAATTTTGTAATAACATGATTAATTATGACTTGCCATGGAACCCGATGCGACTAGAACAACGAATTGGCAGAATTCACCGTTTCGGTCAAGAACAAGACGTGAATATATTTAATTTAGCGATAAAAGACACGATTGAAGAGCATGTGCTAAATTTACTATATGAGAAGATCCACTTATTCGAGCGTGTGATCGGTAATTTAGATAAAATTTTGGCGGAACTTGCGATTGATGATGTTGAAAAAGAAATACAAACGATTTTCCAAGACTCTGCTACAGACGGAGAAGCAAAAATCAAATTAGAAAATTTATCTTCCGTGATTTCCTATGCACAACAACACGCAGAGGAGGAATACGATGGCGATCGAGAATCTTCATAACTTTATGACGAATTACTTTACTGCAAACCAATGCGAAATTGTCGAAAAAAACAACGGTAAGCTAACGGTCCAGTTAACAGATGTGATGGATGAATTATTAATGAACCGACCTTTTTACTGGCAATATGTGAAAAAACTCGGATATCCAGGTGAACCGATGCAAGTTAGCTTTATTACCAATCCAGAACGACGCGAAGAAAAAGGCGAATGGATTCACTTTGGAAGCCCAAGAGTACATCAGATCTTTGGTACATTAACAACCAAAGGTAAGTTTACGCGTCTATTCGAGCACGTAGAAAATATAGAACGAACACCGCTAGACCCATGGCTAGTCATTAATGTAAAAATTAGCTATATGGGGAAACATAAAAAGGATGAGATTCTTTCTATAGGGTTACATTTAATAAATGGCGCCATGAAGCTAGACATGATGGATCATTTACGATCGATTAAATTACAAAACTCAATTGCTGATTTCTGTTACACGATTACGCCTATGATTAAGGTTGCTAGTGGCTACCGGAGAATTCTGCAACATATTGAAACAAAGCTGCAAAACGAACAACATGAATGGGCACAAGAATCATGGCAGCATTTACAGGAAGAAAAGCAACTACTGGGACATTTTTATACAGATGACGAAGATGAATCTGCAGCAAAACTAAAAGAGCAAGAACTGCTAGATATTGAAAATCGATATCAACCTAGGATTTCGATCGATATTATCAATGGCGGGGTGTTTTACTTTACACAAAAAACTTCCCAGCACTTGTTAAAAAAGTAGCAGGCATTCTTTATAGAAGCCTGCTACTTTTTCTTTTTGATTAGTAATTTAAACGCGAAAGGAAGTAAACCAAACCAACGATTTGAAAGGGGCGTATCTGCCCGTCTTTCTTGCTTTCGTTCTCGTCGTTTTTTCTTTCGTTCCTCTTGCGGAGTGTCCATATACTTAACAACTTCCTGCGTCATATACTTAACATAGTCATTTCCTGACATAGGCTCACCCCATTTTGCTTTATAAGTATAGGTTGCCCATAAGTTTACTGTTTTATTAGTTCTAGAATTTCCTCTGCGAGCTCATCGGGCATTTTTCCATCGGTAATCACTTGATGCGTTGCCGCTTTTTGGTACTTTTCGTTCCTTTTTTGTAATAATAATTGTTTATCGATTTGCCTATTGTTCCAGATTGGTCTCGACTGATCCTCCTGCAAGCGCTCAACAATTTGTTCCCATGAAGTTTCTAAATAAATCACGACACCATGGTTTTTCATCCAATCGCTATTTTCCTCGGTTTCCACAATACCTCCACCTGTTGCAACGACCAAATTTTCTGTGCGTAAGGTTTGTAGTATGTGCTTTTCATAGTTACGGAAGGTAGCTTCTCCATAATTGGAGAAGATTTCTGGAATTGTCGTTTGATAATTTTCTTCGATCAGCTGATCTGTATCTACTGTAATACAGTTTAATTTTTCAGCCACATATTTTGCAACACTCGTCTTACCACTGCCCATAAAGCCAATTAAATATATTGTTTTCAAAAAAATCTCTCCCCTGCTCTCAACCTTGCAAATAAATTATAACAAAAAATTTCGACAAATTAGACATTGATGATTGAATTTTTTTGTCAATTAATATAATATCAAAGAGAAAGTGAGGTGAAACATTGTTTGAATCCTGCTGAACGCTTTTCCAATACCCTTCTTCTTTCTGCCATTCAGAGGGCAGCTTCGGATATTCACTTCTGTCCATTTCTTCATCAGACAGACATTTATTTTCGCATCCAAGGAAACCGAATCTTTTATCAATCGATCGCTAAATCACAATACGATATGCTGCTTACGTACTATAAATTCACGGCAGGCATGGATATTGGTGAAATTAGAAAGCCTCAAGACGGAAAAATTAATTTTCAATCCGAAAACAAAACCTATGCACTTCGGCTTTCTACACTTCCGGTTAGCTCCTCTGAAAGTCTTGCACTCCGTATTTTACCCCAAAGTGACGTACTTCAATTAGAGAAATTATTTCTGTTCCCTACACAACTAACGACAATTAAAGAATGGATCTCTAGTAAGTCCGGGCTAATTTTACTCACAGGGCCAACTGGCAGTGGCAAGACCACAACGTTATATGCGCTATTGCAAGCGCTACTCTTGGAACAATCGTATCAAACGATTACGTTAGAAGACCCGGTTGAAAAACAAATCGATCACATCCTGCAAGTACAAGTAAATGAAAAAGCAGGAATGAGCTATCAAACCGGATTAAAGGCTGCACTTCGCCATGACCCAGACATCTTAATGGTTGGTGAAATACGTGATAAGTCAACAGCGCAGTTTGCCTTTCAAGCTGCTTTAACAGGACATTTAGTACTTAGTACGTTACATGCCAGGGACGCTTTTGGTACGGTTCACAGATTGATGGAGATGGGTATTCAAAAAACGGATCTGGAGCAAACATTAATAGCTGTTGCTTCCTTGCAGTTGTTGCCAATGAAGACTCACACCCAAACTCCAGCACGAGCTGCCATATTAGAGCTTCTTGATAAGCAATTATTGCATGATGCGATCCGTGGAACTGATCCTCAGAGTCAACCAGGATTCTTCTCCTTTGATCGATTGCGAAGGAAAGCATATACCTATGGATTTATCGAGTAAAAACGTTCGAAGCCTTTTTAGCAACACTCGCCTATCGCTGAACGACCAAGCATTATTTTTGCAACGATTAGCACGCTTTATTGAGAACGGATATTCCTTGTTAGACGCCCTACACATGCTAGCATGGGAGAAAAGATGGGCAAACCACGCAAACCTCACTTCTCAGAAACTTCAAGAAGGCTTCACCTTGGACCAAGCTTTAATTGATGTTGGCTTTCATGACAAAGTCATCTCATACCTATTTTTCGCTAGATACAACGGTGATCTTGAAGCCTCCCTGAAGCACTGTAGCACGATGATTCAAAGACAAACAGACCATACCAACCAAATAAAACAGTCTTTACGCTATCCGCTCGTGTTGTTTATCTTATTTTGCGTGCTGTTATATTTTGTGAAAAACTCTTTGTATCCATCATTTTCGATGCTATTTACCGAACAGTCAGCATTTACAAGGGTGGCGATGACGGTAATTGACACGTTGTTTCAAGGCTTAACATTTCTACTAATTAGTGTTCCAGTCGGGTTTGGACTATGGTGGGTGATCACACGTTATTTCCAAATTAGTAAACAAATTGCAATTGTTAACAAGCTTCCCATCGTCCGACGTTATCTGTCACTTCATATTTCTGGCTTGTTCGCGGTACATTTAAGTTCATTGCTAGCAAGCGGCATGCCGATAAAAGAATCTTTACACACCGTAAAGAATCAATCAAGATTGCCGATTTTATCGTATTATGCTTCGGTGATTATTTCAGAATTAGAACGTGGAGTTGCCCTATCAAAGATTTTTCCTAGCTTACTGCTGTTTGAAAAAGAGCTAACATTTATTTTCCAGAAAAATGCTAACACAGAAGTATTGGAAAAAGACTTACAGATGTATGCAGAAAGTCTGATGGAGCAATTGCAAAAACGCATAAAAAGATTAATTTCCCTGATTCAACCAGTATTTTTTCTATTAATGGCTGGATTAATCATTTTTGTCTACCTGTCCCTAATTTTACCAACGTTTCAGTTAATAAATACGATATGAAAAGAGGAAATCAAAATGATGAAAAAATGTAAAAACGAAAAAGGATTTACGCTTATAGAAATGTTAATCGTGCTGACGATTGTTAGTGTGCTGTTGATTTTGATTGTACCTAATTTGGCTACTCAGAATACAGTTGCGCAGGATAAGGGGTGTGAAGCGCTCGTCTCGCTTGCGGAGAGTCAGGTGATGGCATATGAGATTGAAGAAGGAAAAAAACCTGCAAATATTGATGACTTAGTGGGAAAATATATTAAGGATAAAAAGTGTGCAGGTGGAAATGAACAGTTAAAGCTTACTGTGGATGCAGATGCAGATGAAGTTACCGTTTCACGTGAAGACATAGCTACCGAATAATGACCAGCCAACACGGCTTCACCCTCATAGAAACACTCATCACCCTAAGTATCACCATCACACTCTTATCACTTGGATTTTCCGTTCAAATCCATGTGCTAGACGAGTACAAGACGAAAAAGTTCTTTGAAATGTTTGAAAGTGACATGCTTTATCTTCAACAGCTTAGTGTCACGAATCAGGAATATGCTTATATGACGATTTCTCCCACGAAGAATAGTTACACCATTAAAAAGGGTGGATTTGGGACAGTATTGAGAAATAGAAAAATACCTGATGATTGGAATATTATTCTGCATACATTGTCGATGCCAATTTCCTTCAGCTACTATGGAAATATCAAAAAACCTGGCATGTTTACGCTTGAAACAAAAACAAAACTGTATGCAATCTATTGTCCATTAGGTAAAGGTAGGTGCTATGTTAAAAATGCCGAATGAAAAAGGGTATTTGTTTGTCGAGGTAATAGCCGCCTTTAGCGTATTTATGACGATCATGGTAACGTTGATTCCAATTATCTATCAAATCAAAGTAGAGGAACATCTCCTCCATCAACAAAGAGTGATCGAAATGAAATTACATGATAACCTACAAACATATTTGTGGACATCTGATTATTCACTTCCTGTTTCCTATCAGCTATATATCGAAAACAACAGCATAACTTTTACTTTTACAGAACATCAAAAACTTGTTAAAGGATGTGCAATATGGAGCGATGTTAAAAATGAACAGCAAAAATTTTGTCTCTATGGACTTCCTTGTCTCTATGGACTTCCTGCATAACCAAAAAGGATATAGCTTATTGTCTGTATTGCTTTCCCTTTCGATTGTACTAATGACGCTCCCGTTTGTAACTTATATCTATCAATCATTGCAACAAAAAAGCTATCAAGACGATTTTTCAACTAGTCAATTTTTTTATTTGTTAACGGATGAAGTACATCGGGCAACGTCATTTTCGATAGTGGACAATCAATTAACCATAGAAACAATTAGTGATGAAAAAGTAACAATTGAACTTTACAAGGATGTTATTCGCAGACAAGTATTTGAATTAGGTCATGAGATATTGTTGCGAGGAGTCAAGCAGCTTGAAATTACTGAAACTACATTTGGTTTTAAGATTGCTTTAAAAATGAGTAACGGAGAAATTTATGAAAAGACAATTAGCTTCTATTAAAACTCTGCGATCTGATCAGGCTTTCTTTTTTCCGTACATGCTATTTATTATAACGCTTGTGCTCATTATCGTATTAAGCAGTATACCTCTATATCAAAATCATATCGAAATGACCACATTTACAGAAGAGCAGCTAAAATTAGAAACATTAATACAAATGGCTTATACGCAAGTAAGGAAGGAGCAGCCCTATCTACTACACAATGATCGATCTGGAGAAATCAGCTACAATTATCCATATGGCATAGTTTATGTCAGCTATTTCCCAAAAGATATCGGGTGGATAATTGTTAATTTTCAAGCATTGACTGATAATGGTGCTCGGGAAACAACATCAATCCCACTACGCTTTATTTTAAGTGACTAAACGGTAAAAGACTCTCGCGATATAGTGAGAGTCTTTTATTTCCCGGGAAAGCGCAAAATCCGACCAAATAAGCACAATCATCATGCGAGAGAAATTGAATTTTTTACGTATAATGTCTCTCGTAAAGCTTATACTAGTTCATGTAATAAATTTGGGCTATAGCCAAGCGGTAAGGCAGCGGTTTTTGGTACCGTTATTCGTTGGTTCGAATCCAGCTAGCCCAGTTCTGATTTTTACAGTTAAACAGATAGACTAAAATTACTGTAACTACATGGATTTACATTCTCTTTTACCTCGTATATAATAACGATGATACATACTTTAGAAGGAGGGGAAAGTATGGCCAGAATGTTTCGAGTACTCGCGTTTTGGACAGGGATTTTCACTGTCATGTTTTACGCTGGGGATATGATAAATATGGCTTACTTGTTCTTAGCTCAAACAGTATTTTTCTTAGGAGTTGGCTTCTTAAATTTATCTGAGCGAATGTACATGTACTTATTTGGTGCCTATTGCACTGTATTCTTTGTTGGCTTTACTTACTATAGTAACTTTATTATGGTACAAGGGTTTGGACATTAACATAAAGGATAAGCTGTGAACGACACCCATATAAATTTCCTTATTGCCAAACATATACTTAATAACGAAGTCAATTTCATAATTTCCTTACATAGCTATTTACATCCACATACAGTTTGGGAACGAGATGTAAATAGCTAAAAATAATTATTATGAAATTGACTAAACAAACAAAAAGCTATCACAGACTATAATAGAAATAGCTTAACTTAATCCCTATCTAACTAAGTAGAGCACATGCACCTAAAGGTCTTTCCAATTGGAAGGACCTTTTTATCTTGTTTTTAAAAATGGATTGTCTCGTTTTTCTATACCAATCTCAGTAGATGGTCCATGGCCGGGATAAACTACATAATCATCCGCTAATGAAAACAATTCTGTTCGGATGCTCGCTAATAATTGATCCGTTTCTCCCCCTGGTAGGTCAGTACGTCCAATTCCTGAGTCAAATAACGTATCACCATCAATTACTACCTGCTGTTCATGAAAGACATATGATACACTTCCTGGTGAATGTCCAGGTGTATGGCGAACTTCAAATGCTAATGACCCAATCTCCATCTTCCCTATTTCAATATATTGATCCGCTTCTTTGACTGAAATAACTCCGGTACGAAATAACGATGACCCGTTCAAATTAGGATTCGGCAGCCAATCTGACTCCAATTCATGTACATATACTGGGATTCCATACTGCCCACGAAGCTCATCAACAGCCCCAATATGATCAAAATGCGCATGTGTTAATAGTATAGCTAGTGGTGTGAATTGATTAGCTTCAAGTAGCTGTACAATTTGATCGCTATCACCACCAGGGTCAATGATAACGGATTGATTATTTTTTGATACAATATAGCAGTTGGTTCCTAATGGACCAACTGAAAGCTGTGCAATATTCATCTTATTGTCTCCCTTATAAAAAGTATAAAACTGTCTATTTTATCTCGACAAATCACTTTTTTTGTTTTAGAATGTATGAGGAATATATAACTTCTACATATTATTATAATAACAGTCCCTGTTGAGAAATAGAAGGAGGTTTGGGAATATGGAATTAGCAATTATGTTATTAGTAGTAGCAGTCCTTTGTGCGATTGCGGTACTTCGAGAATTCAAAAGACAAAATTTCTTTGCCGTTGCTTTTGCAGGTATTTCCACGTTAGTATTTGGGTTCTTTTCTATTGCGACTATCTACTCAGAAATAGTAGCAATGTTTACACAACAAGCTTAAATAAGCGAAATGACAAAACTCTTGTGGTATACAAGGGTTTTTTGTTTGAGTCTAAAAAGCAGCGACTCTCAAGGATGAGTAGCTGCCTTTAGATTTAGTATTAATCATCTTCTCCTTGAAAACGTAACAAATCGCCATAAACTATTTGATCAGAACGTGAGAGTTCGGATTCAATTTTTTTGTTTTCTTGGATAATTCACTGATATGCTATTTTTATATTCAAAGGCTATAAATCAATTTATAGTAGACGCTAGGATCCTTTCCGGAAATTTGTATCCTTTCTTCCAAAAAAGACGACTACTCATCTGTATGAGTAGTCGTCTGTATTTGTTAATGATTATTGTCCAAAATCATAAAAACGTAATAAATCACCATAAATTATTTGATCTGAATAAGATAGCTCTGTTCTAACCTGTTCTTTGATTGGCTCACAAACACTATCCTCTAACTCATCTTCAGGAACAGAATCTAATGATTCTTCAAGTACTTCTCCAGACCCTCGATCATAACAAATTCCATCACTATAAATATAATTGTCACTTACAAAATCACCATTACGTAAAGCAATAAAATCCTTTTGATTATCCGAAAATAAATCGGTACCGAATGTAATGTCACCCTTATCCTCTATCCCTAACAAATGTAACAATGTAGGTTTCACATCTATTTGTCCGGCAATGTCTGAAATAGTTTTTCCTTCTTGGCCTGGGATATGAATAAAGAATGGAACTCGTTGTAACTGAATATGATCATAAGGGCTGATTTCATCTTTATCTAAATACATACTCATCGCTTTATTATGAAATTCACTAATTCCGTAGTGATCACCCATTAGTACAATAATAGAGTCCTCATATATTCCAGACTGCTTTAACTGTTCAAAAAATTGTTCAACAGCTTCATCTGTGTAACGCGCTGTTTGGAAATATTGATTTAATGTTCTTGAATTTGAATCATATTGATCAATTGTTGCATCTTCTTCCGCTAGTTCGAACGGATAATGGTTCGTAAGTGTAATAAACTTAGAGTAAAAAGGCTGTGGTATCGTTTGTAAATATTTAATCGACTGCTCGAAGAATGGTTTATCTTTTAGTCCCCATCCAATCGAATTATCTTCAGTGACCTCATACGATTCCACATCAAAGAAATTATCATAACCTAACGATTGATACATAACATCCCGATTCCAGAAGCTTTTATTATTAGCATGGAAAACCGATGAATAATATCCTTCTTCTTTTAGTAATTCAGGAGTTGCATTGTATTCATTTTGACCATGCGTAAAGAAAACTGCACCTCTAGGCAACGGATATAAAGAGTTTTCGATTAGAAACTCTGAATCAGAAGTTTTCCCTTGAGCGGTTTGATGGTAGAAGTTTTCAAAATAATAACTATCACCAATTAAGTCATTCAAAAATGGTGTTACTTCTTTCCCATTAACTGTATTATTAATAACAAAGCTCTGCAAAGATTCTAAGGAGATGAAGATGACGTTTTTACCTTTAGCTACACCAAACAAATCCGATTGTACGTCACTTTTAATATTTTCATCAATATAATTTTTGATATCTGGCACATCATTACCGTCTGCAAAAACACGTTGAACTTCTGTTTTTGAATGTAGGACAATGTCATAAATGTGATAATTGAACAAGCCAATATTTTTCACTAAATATTCACGATCAAATGTTCTTTGTAATAACTGTGGACGCTCCGCTTCGGCTAAAGCATAATTGACAACTAACAATGTGATTGCCATCGTAATTGCAAAAGCTTTATTACGCTTATTGTAACTTACGGTTAACTTCGATTTAAACTTGACGCTCAAATACCAAATAATCGCTACATCCGCAAACAGCAAAATGTCAGTGATGCTTATTAAATCTAATACACTCGAGCCTAAATCGGCAGCATTACTTCCTTGAAATAATACAGGAATCGTAATAAAATCGGTAAAGTTTCGATAGAATACTAGATTAAAATAAATAACAATTGAGCCAATCAGCGCGATATAGCGTATAAATTTCGCCTGACGCTTTTCTTTAAACAATACACATAAAGCAAATACAAGAAATGCTGATACAAAAGGATTTATAAATAATATTAACTCTTGTACAACATTATCAAGTGAAATATTAAACACAAATCGGTAAACAATATACGTTTTTAACCCAAATAATAGACTAGCTATTATATACAAGGGTAAATGTATTTTCTTTGCTAACATAACTCTTATCCTCCCCAAATAAAACACTATCTATATATTTATACTCCTACCAAACAACATTTACAATAAATTAATTTAAATTAACTACTAATATGACGTAACAGGCTTAATAAAAGTTTCACAATTTCTTTAAATAATTTACATGTAGTTTATAATATTGCTCTATTGTAATAGACGCTACAAAAAAAATAAACCCTACAACAAGGGATTATTTTTTCTGAACTTTTTTCTTACTATATTTAGTTCACTTTTCGGTAGATTGTTAAACCTATTATCGACGCCACTTTGTTGCTTCCTGCCTGAGGAGCAATATTGCCATCTGATAATCCGTTGTACTCATACACTGTGCTTTGTATAATTCTCTCACTTCATCTTCCATCATTTCGAGATCTGCTAGACGATCTCCTAAGTAAATAATAGTACCATATTTCTTTAAAAATTGCTGCACATCATACATTGTCTTCATCTAATCACCTGACTCATTATACCAGTTATAAAGCAAATTGAAAATGGAAAATAAGAACAAAAGCGCAGAGCGCCGGTTAGCGACGTACGGAGGTGAGGGAAGTCTCGCTAGTCGCTGGCTCTCGGAGCTAGCCGTGGCTAATGCTTAATGTCAGCCACATTTAGTATATTTTATAATTTCCTATGCAAGAACAAAAACGCAAGCGCCCTAGCGACGTATGGACTGGAATGAACCGTAGGAGATAAAGGAAACACGGTGAACGAAGTGAACCGATGTTGACTTATCGTACGGAGGCGGGTGTTGTCTTACTAGTCGCTGGGCGCTGGAGCTGGATGTGGCTAAATAACTTAGTAAGATATCCACTGTTGTTTAATTTTATAATTTCCTAGACAAGATCAAAAATCCGGACCGATTAGCGGTCTGGATCTTGTGGGTTCAAGAAAGCTGGTCTACGATTTTTAAGTGGTATTGGTGCCCGTATTAATATATCACGCATTCCTTTTGCTGAGAACGGGATAAACGGCCATAAGTAGCCGACCTTAAAGGAATCCATACGTAAAAGATAAATAAGCCAGGCCGTTATGCCAACAACATAGCCTACAACACCAAAAGATGCTGTGACTATTAACAAAAACATGCGCACAAGGCGATTTGCCAAACTCATCTCATAACTAGGGGTTGCAAATGTACCAATTGCAGCAACAGATAAATACAGCACAACTTCATACGAAAACAATCCAACTTCTACAGCCACTTGTCCAATTAGGATCGCGGCCACTAAACCAAGTGCAGTCGCTAAAGCGGATGGAGTATGAATCGCAGCCATCCGCAACATATCTATCCCTATTTCTGCTATTAGAAATTGGAAAAGCAACGGAATCACTCCATAATCATTCGGACCGATAAATTCAATTGCCGAAGGAAGCAGCGTTGGCTCTATTGAAAACAAATAATAAAGTGGCAGAACAAATAATGATGCAATTACTGCAATAAATCTGACAGCACGCAAATAGGCACCTACTAAAGGTTTTTGTCTATACTCTTCCGCATGCTGTAGATGATGCCAATACGTTGCTGGTGTGATCATCACACTCGGTGAGCCATCGATAATCAACAGGATATGTCCTTCATAAATATGAGCTGCTGCGGTGTCCGGTCGTTCCGTATAACGTATTGTAGGATATGGATTCCAGTGCCTTCCTCCGAGGAATTCTTCCACCGTCTTTTCAGCCATTGGTAGACCATCTGTATCAATTTTCGATAAATTATCTTTTAATGTTTTCACTTTTTCCGGATCCGCAATATCCTCCAGATAACAGACACAAATATCTGTTTTTGACCTTCTACCAATACTCATATATTCCATTCGCAGAGAACGGTCACGAATTCGTCTTCTTGTAAGTGCCGTATTGAATACGATCGTTTCTACGTAACCATCTCGTGAGCCACGTACAACCCGCTCTAAATCAGGTTCTTGTGGACCTCTGACGGGATAAGTTCGGGCATCGATCATAATTACTTTATCTATACCTTCAACAACTAGTGCTGTAGGACCAGCAAGCACCGTATCAGATGCTACATCTAAATCATCCACTTTGTCTAACTCAACGTATGGTAGGTGTTTTTTTAATAGTTGCTCAAGTGGGTTCGGGTCTAATTGATCTGGTTCCAATCGAGAAAGCAATTTCATTAAATAATGAAGAATATCGTCCTTGACGAATCCATCAATCATAAACAATGCCATTTTACGACCGGCATATTCAACATCTAATTGAATAACATCAAAGCTTTTTTCTACACCTAAACGATCTCTCATGTAAGCAACGTTATCACTATATTTTCTGTACAAAGGTTTTTGTTTCGTTTCCATTCTCTCACCCTAATCTCTAATTACTTGCTATTAGGGTGTACCGAAATTGCTTTTACATGCAAAACCTTCTTCACTAGTAATAATTGGCTTTTATTATGCTGCGTCTCATATTCGCTCAGCATTCGTCATATATACATAGTAGGACGGCTTGTATTACTTAAAAAGGAGTATTCATATGAATAAATCGTATGTTATCGTGATCATTATTCTTTCTTCATTTGTGCTGAGTGTTTTTTTGGTTTTCAAATCAAATGTTTCCGTTATTAAATTCTTTCCGATCGATCCAAGTACAACTTTTACAGCAGTTGATACAGCATTGAACCTACGCTATGAAACAGACCAAGATGAATATGAAATTTCATGGACAGCAAGTTCTACTATGGACACTCCTATATATTTACGTCAAGATGTGTCACTTTTATATATAGATGGGAGACTTAAAGGAATACTAAGTAAGTGGAAAGAAGAGGAACAAAACATAGAACTAAAATCAAACATTCATGGCGAAGATAGCAGTCACTATAAGGCTATTACGTTTCATCACGGAGAAATTCATTATCCAGATGATGAAATAAAAAGTATACAAGCAATGTCACACGATGAATTGTACGTGATTGATTCACCGCTAACTCCATTAGAATCATTTGAGCAACCAGGCAACACAGACCAACAAGAATGGAAAAAAACACTAGACCACGCTACTGATCAACAATTATCTTATCACTGGAACCAACTGATTAAATATTTTAGTATTTCAGAAAACAAATACGAATTTGTTCCATTAACTGAACTATACCGTTATCAAACGGAACCCATTCCACAGCTGACCTTACCAGAAACACATCAAGTGATCGGTCAGCTGTGGGAAGGGTTATATAAAAATTACATTTTAGCGATATCTGAAAATAATAAACCGATCAACAGCTTTATTCCACTAATATTGTTTGATAAACAAGGAGAGCATTTGCTTGTGCTATATCAGGATCAAAATGGAGACAAACAGCAATTAATTCAATATTATCCGGGTGCTGAGCCGAACGCATAAACTCACACCCTTAGATTCCACTAAAGCCGATCATCCATAAAGAGACGGCTATGACAGCATATACAAGCATGTAAACACCCTGTATCAAGCCAATTTTCTTTTTTGGAAAAAATACGATAGCTGCAGCTATAAAACCACCAATTAAGCCACCTAGATGCGCACCATTATCAATTTGCGGTATGGAGAATCCTATCAAGACATTTAATCCAACGACTAAAATAATGTTCCAGCCCATCGTTTGAAAAAATACTTTTCTGTAATTTACACCAAAAAATAATAATGCGCCCATTAATCCAAACAACGCACCCGAAGCACCTGCCGAAACAGAAGAGTTAAAGCTAAAGCTAGTTAATCCGCCAAGTATACCTGCTAATAAATAGATAATTGCAAACCGCGCGTTTCCATATATCCGTTCTACTACAGACCCAACATAAATTAAAAAAATCATATTTAATACAAGATGCAGTAAGCCAATGTGTAAAAACATGGATGTGAAAATCCGCCACCATTCTCCGGATAAAATAGCAGGATTATACTTTGCACCGAACTCGATCAATGTATCTACAGATGTACTTCCGCCATTTATTTCTAATAACAAAAATAAAAGCACATTAACAGCCAATATCACATAAGCGATTAAAGGTTTTCCGTTTGTAAATAACCCTTGAGTTTCTTCTCTTTTTTTATTATATGTAGTGATTAAATTTGTTTTCAAATAATGAACAGCCTGCTCTAGTTCCACTTCTGTGTTTGGGTAGGATATATCTGATTCAGTAATTGCCAAATCTTGATACAGACGGGATTTTTCATTAGCTGATTCCTGATTATCTAAATAATATACCTTCATCTCTGTTGGCTTACGATCTTTAACCACAATTGTTTTTTTCAGAGGTTCCCAACTATCTACAGGAGGGTATGCTGCAATATACACATTATGAATTTTGATCGCTTTCCCCATTAATAGCCGTTTCACTGTTTTAACCTTATAAATAGATTTAGCAATGTCATTCTTAAGATGATTTTTCCAGTCAAACCCTTGAAGGTACAGCCGAACAACATGAGCAGTTTTGTTTGTTTTTTTCTCCATCCAAATTTCTTTGTTATCTTTGTCTATATGCATAATATCAAACCCATGCTTGCCAACAAGGTCGTAACAAAGGCGAAAGAAAAAATACTCTTGTTTTATCAACATTATTCCTCTCCTCCTTTCTCTACATCATATCACGATAGGTACCCTGGTAGAGACTAAAAAGATTATATTTAGAACAAAAGTGCAGAGCGTCGCCCGAAAAAGGTAGCGACTGGAGCGAATCGACTGAGATAAAGGAATCATGCCCTGCGTAAGGGATATGTTGAAGTTGGACGACAAGTCCGCTGTTAGTCGACCCTCGATGAAATTTGAATCGATGATGACTTATCATAAGGCGATTCGTGAATGTGCCTAGTTTCTGGCTCTCGGAGCTAGACATGTACAAATTTTATACATTCTTCTTATATAAAAAAACGTCCAGCATCATTGAGCTGAACGTCCAAAAAGACTAGGTAAGATTTTTTCACGGATATAAGGCATATTCATTGTAATTGTAACGATGAATTTCCGAAGTACACCTACAGCTAAAACAGCATTTAATATTTTATATCTTGCTCGGACTAGCATACTAATTCCAGCAACAATGGAACATGATATTAAAAAAGCTCTCATCACATATCGTCCTTTCTTTCCCTAGGATAGAATTAGTTTTGGCTTAAATGAAACATTTATGCCAATCTTAACAGAAATCTTTTCATTCTATCCAACTATATTAGGACACCCTTTTCGGTAACAATATGCTGAACCGGAATATCATGACCTTCGTGCGGTACGCTCTCCACTAATTGCTCTGTCCAGGCAAGAGACAGCGTTGCCCCATAAAAATCAATAAGAAAACGATCGTAATAACCTCCACCAAATCCAATCCGATAGCCTTGTTGATCAAAAACCATTCCAGGTACGATCAATAAATCAATTCCGCTCTTCGTAATTTTCTTCGATTCACTTACTACCGGTTCCTTTAACCCATAATGAGCAGTTTCTAATTGTTCAAAGGATTCAACTAGGTAAAATGTTAATTCCCTATTAATTGGATTTGTTCTAGGAATACAAACTCTTTTTTGTTGTGACCAAGCTTGTTCAATGATCGTAATCGTATCCCATTCGAACGATTGTGAAATTGTAATTCCAATTACAGATGCGTTTTGCCAATATTGTGTTTTATGTAAGTAATGTTGCAATCCACGTTCTATCTCCACTTTTCTGTCAGGGCTTAACGCTTTCATGTTATTTAACTGTTGGTTTCTTAATTCACGCTTAACCATTCGCATACATCCTTAAAAAAATAATAAAACCCCTACCAAAGATTGGTAAGAGTTTAAGACAAACACACACTTATTTTGTTTCACGATGCAATGTTTGTTTTTTAAGACGTGGACTGTATTTTTTAAGCTCTAAACGTTCTGGGTGTTTACGCTTATTTTTAGTCGTAATATAATTACGATCACCAGTTTCTGTGCAAGCAAGTGTAATATTTACACGCATGTCTATCCCTCCAAACTTATATCAGTAGCATTTTATAGTTCGCAATTTAATAATTACCAGACTAATATATATTAGCAGATAACAAGTCAGATTTCAAGCACAGAAATAAGTTTATGTTAGTGAAAAATTCAAATGCATTTTTAATAATTCAAATCGAAATTTTCACCCTTAACCATGTAAAGAATGCTCTCACCTATGTTTGTTGAGTGATCAGCGAATCGTTCAATATACCTAGCACAAAAGGACATCTGCATAATATGTTGTATCTTTTCCGGATTTGTAGCCGTTTCTTTAAGCATTGCTCTTATCACATCACCGTACATACTATCTACCAAATCATCCATCTCTGCAAGTTTTCTCGACAAACCTATATCCTCGTTTTGATAAGCTTCTACTGCAATATCTAACATCTTAAAAGCAATATTCTTCATATCTTTAATCGTAGGATGGATATCTAGTCCGTGGCTTTCACCAAGATGGATGGTCGATTTCGCAATATTTTTAGCATTATCTGCCATACGCTCAAGATCAGAAGAAATTCTTAAAGCTACAATCAGTCTTCTCAAATCGGACGCAACAGGCTGCTGTTTTGCGATAAGTAATATCGCTTCGTCATTTATTTTAGTATCTTGGGCATCAAGTAGTCTATCATCAATTATAATTTGTTTTGCTAATTCGATATCTTGGTTGTAGAGGGCATCAATAGACATATTTAATACCTTTTCTGTATCTTTAGCAAAATTAATAATCATATTTTTAATTTTATCTAATTCAACTTGAAAATTTTCTCTTGTAACCATAACTATCCCTCTTTTCGCCTAGCCGAAGCGGCCAGTAATATAATCTTCTGTTCTTTTATCCCTAGGGTTAGAAAATAATGTGTCTGTTTCTGTAAATTCTACTAATTCACCGTTTAACATAAAGGCAGTTTTATCTGAAATCCTAGCTGCTTGCTGCATATTATGCGTTACGATAACGATACTAAAATTTTTCTTAAGTTCCTGAACAAGCTCTTCTACTTTTAGTGTAGATATTGGATCAAGTGCAGATGTAGGCTCATCCATTAATATGACGTCTGGTTCAATAGCTAAACAACGCGCAATACAGATACGCTGTTGCTGTCCACCTGAAAGACCGTATGCATTTTCATGTAAGCGATCCTTCACTTCATCCCAAATAGCTGCACCACGTAAACTATTCTCAACAATCTCATCGAGAATTTTCTTATCGCGTATGCCATGAATTTTCGGACCATAAGTAATATTATCATAAATTGATTTTGGGAATGGGTTAGGTTTCTGAAATACCATTCCTACACGAGTTCTTAACTCTTCTACTCTTAAATCAAATATATTCTTACCACGATAAAGTACTTCTCCAGATGTTTTTACAGTAGGAATAAGTTCAACCATCCTGTTGAATGTTTTGATTAGTGTTGATTTTCCACAGCCAGAAGGCCCAATCATAGCAGTAACTTCATTTTCATAAATAGGAAAATTTATTTCATATAATGCTTGGTCCTCACCGTACCATAGGTTTAGGTTTTTCGTATCGTAAACAATATTGCTAGTATTTTTTTCTGTATTAACTGAAGCATTTTTCTCTAAGGTTATTCCACTGAAATTTTGCATGTCATTCACCCCTAATTAATATCTTTTTTGATACTTATTTCTAATAATAATTGCAATGGAATTCATAATAAATAATACAATTAACAACACAACGATTGTTGCTGCAGCAAGGTTTGCATATTCTCTTGTAAGCACAGAATCCAATGTCCAATAGTAAATTTGTATTGGTAATGCTGTGAAATCATCCATAATACCATTTGGAACAGGCATAATTAGTGCTGGAATACCTATTACTATTAATGGAGCTGTTTCACCGATTGCACGAGAAAGAGATAAAATAAATCCAGTTAATATACCAGGTAACGATGACGGTAACACAACATTCTTTGTCGTCTGCCATTTGGTAGCGCCCATTCCATATGATGCTTCCTTTAGGAATGATGGAACAGAACGGATTGCTTCCTGACTTGCAACAACTACGATTGGAAGTACAAGAAGAGACATTGTTAGTCCACCAGCTAGTATGCTTGAACCCAAATTAAACAATCTTGAAAATATCGTTAAGCCTAACATACCAAAAATTACAGATGGTACACCCGCCAAGTTAGAGATATTGGTTTGAATAAAGGATTGAAATTTTCCTTTTTTTGCATATTCCTCGAGATAAATCGCAGTCCCCACACCTAGTATGAACGTTACCGGTCCTACGATTAACATTAGCCAAACCGTACCAGCAATTACACCTCGAATTCCGGCTCTTTCAGCGTTAATAGAAAGTTTATTACTTAGAAACTGAAGATCAATCCAACCGAGACTATCAGCCACAACTCGATAAATTAAAATACCTAATACAAATAAAGCAAATAAAGTGGCGATTAGAAAAATATATTTCACAACTTGATTCAGTAACAGTCGTGATTCCATCCGTTTGTTCACTTGTTCGATATTGATATACTTCATTTTAATATTCCTCCCTGAATTTACGAGAAATATACTGTGCTAGTAGGTTCATCCCAAGGGTAAATACAAATAATGTAAGTCCGACTGCATATAAACTATAATACCCAACCGTACCCGCTCCTGCATCACCGCTTGTAAATTCAACTATATACGCCGTCATTGTTTGCATAGACTCTGTTATATCTAAAGTGAAATTTTTCGAGCTCCCACTTGCAATCGTTACAATCATCGTTTCACCAATTGCTCTAGAAATACCTAATACAAAGGAAGCTATAATACCAGAAATAGCTGCTGGTACAATTACCTTTAATGATACTTCTAATTTTGTTGCACCTAGAGCAACAGCACCTTCTCTAAGTGCATTTGGAACAGAACTCATGGCATCCTCGGACAAAGACGCCACCATTGGTATAATCATTATTCCCATCACAATTCCAGGACTAAGTACATTTTTTGCACCTAAATCTGGAATAATATTTAATAATAGAGGAGTGACAAAGGAGTAAGCAAAGAAGCCATATACAATGGTAGGTATACCAGCAAGCACTTCCATTAACGGCTTTATCGTCTTTCTAACCTTTTCTGATGCATATTCACTTAGAAATATGGCTGCTGTTAACCCAATCGGTATGGCTACACACATTGCAATAGCAGAGGAAACAATTGTCCCAGTTATAAGTGGTAATATACCAAATGAAGGATCATTTCGACTTAATGGGTCTAAATCAACACTAAAAAAGAAATCTAAAAATGACACTTGTCTAAAAAATTGGCTTGCATCAAAAACTAAAGTTAATACAATCCCAACCGTAGTTAATATTGATACAGTCGCTAGTAGAAACAGAATGACAGGAATGATTTTTTCAACATATCTTTTATCGTTTGTAACCTTTTTATCAATTAGTTCTTTTACACTAATTGAATTACTCGTAGTTTTTGCCATAAAGCAGCCCCTCCAGAACATTTATAAAAAACGAGTGAAGAAGATGAGAGCCAATTCCCTCATCTTCTTATATTACATATTAAACTCGTATGAAATTATTTAAGTGCATCTAATTGCTCTTTGTATCCAGCGTATACATCAGCAGGAAGTGGAGCAAATCCATTTTCTCCAGCTAATTCTGGAGCAGCTTCTAATACATAGTAAGCATAATCAAGCACTTGTGGTTTTTCTTGTGCATAAGTAGCATTCAAGTATGTGAATACAGGACGAGTGAAACCAGCATAATCAAGATCTTCACCGATAGTTTCTAATGAAGGTGCAACTGGTCCATCACCAAAGTCAACTGAAACTGCTTGAAGTTTATCTTGGTTATTTACATAGTAACCATATCCAAAGAATGCAATTGCATTAACATCTTTTGATACTAGGTCAACTAAAGTAGAGTACTCTTGTTGAAGTTCAGCTGTTTCAACCATTGGTTGTTCTTCAAGAATATTTTCTACGAAAAATTCGTTAGTACCGTGGTTTTCGTTTGGACCGTAGAATTTAATTTCTTCTTCTGGCCAACCTTCACGAACATCAGACCACATTACAACATCATCATCTGCATATTTTCCAGAAAGGTACATGTTTACAATTTCTTCTTTAGTCATTTCAGAAGCCCAATCATTTTCAGGGTTAATCACCATTGTTAAACCATCATAAGCAAGTTTGAATTCTAAAATATCTTCACCAAATGTGTATCCATTATCTTCAAGGCCAGCAATTTCTTCATCTTTAATCGGACGAGAAGCGTCGGAGAAATCCGTTTCACCTGGGATAAATTTTTCAAATCCAGCAGATGATCCAGCACGGCCAACTTGTACACTAACCTCTGGTTGTTCTTCAGACATGTACTGGTCAGCAATATGTGCCATTAAAGGATAAACAGTTCCAGAACCATCAACAATAACTTGGCCTTCTAATGCAGCTTCCTCTTCAGCAGGCTCTTCTTCTGCTGGTTCTTCAGCAGCGTTATTTCCGTTTGTAGCATCATTTTGTTCTGCGTTATTCTCTGTTTCTGTGTTATTTCCCTCTTCACCGTTACCACAAGCTGCAAGTAGTCCAATCATCATTACAAGCATTGCAGCAATTGCAAATAGCTTAAAGTTCTTCATTGATTCTTTTCCCCCTAGATTTCTAAATTGAAGTTTGCTTACCTAAGCAACTAAATACATCATAACTTGTCAGTTTGAACTTACGGTTAAGGGAATGTAAAGAAATTGTAAATTAGTAAAGAAATTTGTCATAAAAAATAATCCTTTGGGCACTAGGCGTCCCAAAGGATTATTTTAAAATTGCTATTCTTAATCTGAAACCTCTTCATCATTTGGCTCTACTTGTTCAAGTTGTTGATCTTCGTTTGCAGGGTTAGGGTTAACCCCTGATGCTGCTCGTTCTGCTTTTAAATTATAATAAGCATCCATAATACGTTTGCCTATTTCATGGTTGATTGAATATTGATCATCCCCGCCACCATTATCAGGGACAACAACCGCGAAGGCTACTTCTGGATTATCATAAGGAGCGTAACCGACTAACGTCAAATTCTGACGATCATATCTTACGCCATCCTCATAAATCACCCGCTGAGCGGTACCAGTTTTACCAGCAACTTTATAGCTTGGATAAGGTGCTTCTGACCATCTACCCGTAGCAGTACCTTGAGAGCCATGAAACACATCAATGAACCCTTGTTGAACTCGATCTAAATATGTTTCATCCATTTCAATTTTATTTAGCACATTCGGATTAAATGTAGTTACAACTGGGCCTAATTTTCCCCTTTCAGCTTCAGGTGCACGTATTTCCTTCACTAGCCTTGGCTGTACCCGATAGCCATCGTTAGCTATTGTGGATACGTATTGCGCCAGTTGTAATGTAGAAAAAGTATCATATTGCCCAATAGAAAAGTCTAATAAATTACCGGCTTGCGGATTTGATCCCTGATAGCTATCTGCCTCTCCAGGAAAATCAACTCCGGTTTTCGGACCCAGACCAAACTGGCTAAAATAATTCCTCATCGTTTGGAATGCCTCATAATCAAAATTTCGCAGTCTATCCCCATACGAATACGACGCACCAGCTATACGTATCGCAATCGTCATCATATAAATATTTGATGAACGTTCAAGCGCTTCTAAATCACTCACTCTTCCTATTGTTGAGGTCCATGAGCTTTTGATTTGCCCTGCAATATTAATAGGTGTATCTAGTATTGTTTCCCCTATACCGATGACGCCAGAATCAAGACCAGCAAGTAATGTTGCTCCCTTAACTACTGAACCAGGTGTATGAACATCATAAATTACACGGAAAGATTCATCATCATATTCGTTATTTTCACGGTCATAGCGAACACCTGATAAGGCAAGTATCTCTCCTGTTTGAGGATCCATCATCGCAACTAACGCATCTTTCATAAATCGATTTTCGTATGGATGCATTTCAATCGCTGTTTGCAGTTCTTCTTTTACAATTTGATCAATTTGTTGTTGAAGTTCGATGTCAACAGTAAGTATAAGATCGTTACCAGATTTCCCGTCAACTACTACCTCTGAATTAACGATGTTACCCTTTTTATCTGTTGTGTACTCCACTTGCTCTTTTCTACCTTTCAACTCACTTTCATATTGTAGCTCTAATCCACTTTTACCTACGCGGTCATTTCGACTATAGCCTCTTGTAACGTAATAGTCTGCATTATCAAGTGGATATCCCTCATCAGAAGTAGATATGCTGCCAATATAGTTCCTGAATGTATTACCATAAATCCATTTACGGTCCCAATTAATTGCAGCATCAATTCCAGGCAATTCATTTAAATGCTCGGCAACCCAGGCATATTCTTCTTGAGTCACACTTCCACTTTTTACGATATGTGGAGATAATTGAAAAGCTTGATCTAGTTCTTTTTTTATAGCAATAATATTTTTTATTTCAAAAGTCCAGTCAATCGTGCTTAAATCTTCTTCTGTAATCTTTTCTAACATAACTCTATACTGCGCAGAAACATCAAGATCCTTTTCTTCTTCAGTCAAGCGTTCGCTTATTACATCTGCATTAAACAAATACCAATATTCTTTCTTATCGCGTTCTCTTAATAACTTGTTTAATTCCTTTTCGTTTTCTTCTAATGTAATATATTCAGCTAATTTCTCAGCAAGATCCAGTCTTTCTTGCGCAGTGTCTCCTCCTTTAGGAGGTGTATAAGTAATCGAACGAACCGGTTCGTTATCTAAAACAATTCTACCAAAGCGGTCATACATTACTCCACGTGGCACAGGTACTTTGGAAGTTGTGTCGATCGTTTTATCAATTTCCTTTTGTGCTTCTTCCCCGTTTAATATTTGTACTACCCCAAGCTGGAGTATGAGTAATGAAAACAATACAAACACAAATAAAAACAATATATTTAAACGGAAGGGAAGTTGCGGCTTCTTTTTCTTTTTATTCCCCATAGGTTCCCCTCACCCTCTACGCATTCTTCCATATATTATATCACTTCTTTATTTGTGGTACTATATTTGCGAATAACTATTTTTCTTCATTAATAATTTGACTGCTTCTTACAGGTTCATGTGAAGGTGATTTAAGTTGGATGCCTTTAACAAAGAAATATATGATAAAGTGCCCCGCTCCCAATGTCATTAATAAATATGGGATAACCGTTTCTGGCTCAAAAAGAGATATAGAAATGATAAAAATCACTATGGAACTCACCCGTCCTAAATTAAGAAATAGTTCTCTAACAACAATATATTCAATACGCATCTCCGCTGCATGCCAGGCTTTACCAATAATATCAAATGTCATTGAGATGTAGGGGACATTTACAATTGGATAAGATAACCCAACGATCGCCCCATATATGAGCAACGTTGTAAAGCTAGTGTGAATTATTATTATAGAGATGGAAAGATATAACGATAATCCCCCAACAAAAATGGCCCATTTCCTCATTCGTGGTTTTATAAACTTCGTAGCTAGGAAATAAAAAACAAACGAGAAACCTGAAAATACTAAATTGAACGTTCCAAGAGCGAATTCACTTTCCGTAGCAATAAAAACCCATACAGAAATAAGAAAAACGAATACACCTTCACGCAAACCTTGAAAAGTGTGCGCATATAGAATTCGTTTCCAATCTTTATTATTTTTTCTTTCCTTTATAATCCTTGTGAACGAGAAATTACCTTTAGCGGAACGACGATTTAAAAATAATGATGAAACAACAGCAAGAGCAAATAATCCAAATGAAATGGCGAATATAATCGTATATCCTTGAAAATTATCTAATCGAGAGATGATAAAGCCCGCAAGAATCGGACCGACCATACCACCAAATGATTGCATCAATCCTAAGAATCCATTAAAAAAATCACGTGTTTCCGGCTCCGTAATTTCAAAAGTCAGTACGTTAAAGGCTAGCCAATAAAAACCGGCACCAATACCAAGTAATGCACCTAACATTATATTATAGGTTGCTGCATTTTCTCCAACGATTAATACGGCCATATAAAAAAGAGATAAAAAAATCACCCCTAAGCGAAGCACAATGACACGGTCAACTTTCTTCGCCCAGCGCCCTGCTAAAATGAAGGTAATTGGTTGTAAAATATATATAGCTAAATTATATAAAGCAATATCTACATATTCACCAGATTGCTTCCATAAATATATATTTACAAATGTATTCGATAAAAAAGTGGATAAAGCGTACAATCCACCAATAATAAGTAGAAGTTTTAAATCACGATTCACTTCTAAATCGCCTAGAATAAAACGCAAACTTTTTTTCATATCTCCCGTCTCCTTTTCTGTGTACCCATTATTATTTTCAAATCAAAAGGAGATATGCAGGAGAATGCAATTGTATATATGGTTAATATAACTAAGTCGTTTCAGAAAAAAAGCCTGCGATAGAAAAAACTCTACCGCAGGCTTTTTTTCTTTATTTATTTTGCAGCTTCATAAAGCTTAGAAACTTCATCCCAATTAACTACATTCCAAAATGCAGCAATGTAATCAGGACGCTTGTTTTGATATTTTAAATAGTAAGCATGCTCCCAAACATCAAGACCTAGAACAGGAGTTTTACCTTCCATTACAGGTGTATCTTGATTTGGTGTGCTCGTAATTTCTAACTCACCGTTATTTACTACTAACCAAGCCCAGCCAGAACCAAAACGTCCTGCACCCGCTGCAGCAAACTCTTCTTTAAACTTGTCCAAGCTTCCGAATTTAGCAGTGATTTTCTCTGCTAATTCACCTGTTGGCTCACCGCCACCGTTTGGTGATAAAAGAGTCCAGAAAAGGCTATGGTTGGCATGTCCACCACCATTATTTTGAACAGCCGTACGAATTTCAGCTGGCACACTGTCTAAATCTGATAATAAGTCTTCTAATGATTTGTCTTGCAGATCAGCATGTCCTTCTAATGCACCATTAAGTTTTGTTACATACGTGTTATGGTGTTTTGTGTGGTGAATGTTCATAGTTTCCTTATCGATATGAGGTTCTAGTGCATCATACGCATAAGGTAAATCTGGTAGTTCAAATTTAGCCATTATAATTCCTCCTCAAAAAATATGTAAGAAAAACGACACACATTTGGTGCGTTTCCTCTTTTAGTTAGATTATCAAAGCAACTTTCAAGATGCAACAGTTATGCTCTAGCCTAACCGTAACCATCACATATATATCTAATTTCCTAAATCATATAAAGTTAAACGTAAAAAAATAAATAAAAATAAAAAAACAGGCTTTCACCTGTTTTTAAATAGGATGGCTCGGGACGGAATCGAACCGCCGACACACGGATTTTCAGTCCGTTGCTCTACCGACTGAGCTACCGAGCCATAATATAAATTTGTGCTTGAACTTGATTTGCACTCCAGAGTTTTCGAAACTTATTAGATGTTGTACTATGATCGTCATGTTGGAAGCTTTTTCAGTGATGCTTAAGCTCCTCGAAAAACTTATAAAGCAGTTTATTCGAGATGTTTTTCGGTTGCTCTACCGACTGAGCTATCGATTCTTGAAATTACTTTATTATGTAATCTTGTATAGAATATGTATGGAGGAGGAAGAGGGATTCGAACCCCCGCGGGCTTTGACACCCCTGTCGGTTTTCAAGACCGATCCCTTCAGCCAAACTTGGGTATTCCTCCAGGATAAAAATGACTATGTGATTGGTGGACCCTGCAGGACTCGAACCTGCGACCGATCGGTTATGAGCCGATAGCTCTAACCAACTGAGCTAAGGGTCCTTTTTAAATTTTATGGGGCGACCGGTGGGGCTCGAACCCACGCATGCCGGAACCACAATCCGGTGTGTTAACCACTTCACCACGACCGCCATAAAATATAAAATTGTAATTGGTAGCGGCAGAGGGGATCGAACCCCCGACCTCACGGGTATGAACCGTACGCTCTAGCCAGCTGAGCTACACCGCCAAATGGCTCCACAGGTAGGACTCGAACCTACGACCGATCGGTTAACAGCCGATTGCTCTACCACTGAGCTACTGTGGAATAAAATTCAGTAATTTCATTTTAAAGATAATACTTGTTTTTTCAATTACTGTGGTAAATTACTTGGTCTATACTTTCATTTTTCATTAAGTTCTTGTTGCTTGTTCTTATAGAAGCGACGAAATATAATTTAACACATCTAAATTATTAAGTCAACCGTTTTAAACGAATTTTATAAATGAGCAACAAAAATAATATAGCATGTACAACGTATTCCTTCAAGACTTTTCTTATAAATTATTTTAATTCATTAATTAAGAGGGGACTCATCCCCCCTTAATTCTTATGGATTTTCTTCCAATACTTGCTCTGCAATGTTCACTGCATGGTCACCAATTCGTTCTAAATTACTTATTATATCAACAAATACTATTCCAGCCGCTCCATCACATGCACCTTCATTTAAGCGAATAATATGTTTTTTACGGTATCGACGTTCCATCTGATCAATTTGATCTTCTTTTTGTACTACAGCTAGCGCTGCCTCACGATCCATATTATCTAGGGCTACTAAAGATTGCTTTACCGTTATAAGTGTTAAATCAATCATATCATTTAAATCAGCTAGTGCTGATTCTGTTAAGATTACTTTGTTAGAGATCTTATAATCGATAAGTTCGACAATATTTTCAAAATGATCTCCGATTCGTTCAATATCTCGAACTGAATCAATTAGAGCAGAATGTTTCGCACTATCTGCTTCCGTAAATGAAGTACCAGAAAGTTGGACTAAATAACTAGTAATTTCACGATCTAAATTATTTAATGCACCTTCAATCTGGAGAGCCATGTCGGCATGCTTCTGAAGATTATTATTTAAATAGAGATTTGTCTCTTCCAATCCCTTATATGCATACTCACCCATACGAATCACTTCTGCCTTTGCTTGGTCAAGCGCTACAGCAGGAGATTGTTGGATAAAGATTGGATCCAAATGTTTCGGTTTGTATTCAACAACAACGTCTTCTCCAGGAATTAGCTTCGTAACAATGAGAGCTAATCCTGCAATAAACGGAAATTGAATAATCGTATTCGTAACGTTAAATGTACCGTGTGCAAATGCAATTGTCATCTTTGGATCTAGATTTAATTGTCCTTGTAAGTACACAATAAAATTCGAAAATGGTGTTAATAGAATTAAAAATAGTGCTGTACCGATTAAATTAAAGATAACGTGAGTAAAAGCTGCACGCCTTGCAGCGATACTTGCACCAATTGATGCCAGTATAGCTGTAATTGTAGTTCCAATGTTGTCACCAAATAATACTGGTAAGGCAGCCTCTAGTGATATCGCACCTTGTTCAGACAGTCCTTGCAAAATACCTATTGTCGCACTTGAACTTTGAACGATAAACGTAAACAAAGTTCCTACGACAACCCCTAAAATAGGGTGTTCGCTCATATTTACCGTTAAATCTATGAAGGCTTGTACATCACGCAACGGCTTCATGCCATTACTCATTAATTCCAAGCCATAAAACAAGGAACCAAACCCAAAGATTGTCTGACCTATGTATGAAAATTGTTTGTTTTTAAAGAAAAACAAAAGGAATGCTCCAATAGCCATTATAGGTAGGGAGTATGCTCCGATGTCAACACCAATAATGAATGCTGTAACTGTCGTACCGATATTAGCACCCATTATAACACCAATCGATTGCCTTAACGTCATAAATCCTGCATTTACTAGTCCGACCGTTAGTACCGTAGTCCCTGAACTACTCTGGATTAAGACGGTAACAATGATACCTGCAAGAACGCCCATAAAAGGATTGCTGGTAAACCGATCTAAAATATCTCGCAAACGATCTCCTGCTGATTTTTGCAGACCATCTCCCATGTATTTAATCCCTAGTAGGAAGATACCTAGACCGCCAATAAACTCAAACAGTAAATCCTGAATATTAATATCCAATGGACTTTCATCCCTTCTCACTCAATTACTTGTTTAATTGACACCCTATCCATTATTAATTAAAAGTAAATCATTTGTAAAGAAAAATTCTCATTTTTTACACTCAGTTTACAAAACTTTTTTCAATTTATGACAAATTTCGCAAACAGTTAATTCCAAACATAAAAATATTGCTTCTTTTATCGAAGCAATATTTCTTTTTACTCTTATTAGTTTAATTAAGAATCTAATTTTGATACCAAAATTTTTGTTCCATCTACATGCATGATTTTAATTTTCGTATCATGTGGAATCCACTGCCCATTAGAGACTGCACTATAATCTTTGTCATCTACCCTTATCGTACCAACTGGATGCATATCAGTTAATGTTATTCCTTCTTTATTAATTAAACTGCCGTAAGATACATTCATCGAACTGTATCCGCGATCACTCGTTAATTGATCCGATAAAGTTAGTTTCGTCCACATTTCTCTTCTCTTGAATACTTTCAGAAAAATAAGTGAAGCAAAACCACCAATTATTATACCGATGATTGCATAAAGACCAGCAACCCAGTTTGGTGAACTGATACCAACGGATAAAATCATACAACCCGCACCGATCGTAGCTAGTGTTCCATCATTTAATACCTTGCCATCAATCACAATCAAAATTATTCCTATTAAATAAATGACCATCATCATAATAAACATTCCTGGTTCCAAATAAGACAAAAAATACACTGCAATAAAACCCATTCCTAATATTGCGAAGAATCCTTTCATATTTACAAGTAATTCGCCAATTAAGAACAAAGTACCTAGTCCAACAATAACGAAACTTATCCAGTCCAGATCTAACATAGACCAATCACTCCCTCACAAACGATAATATCTTTACGTTTTAAAAATCGTTTTCGTTTCAAAAAAAAGGTTTTTAGAATAAATGTAGAATAATAATAGTAGTAGGACAAGGAGGAACAACTGATGGATTTGTTGAAACGACTAGCCCTTATACTTTTCACTATATTATTCTTAGTAAGTGTTTTTAAAGATTTGACACAAGGAACCGTTGTGAACAAGGCTTATTATGAAGAGCAACAACAAACAGAAGCTGATAATTCGGAACAATCTCTGGAACAGAATCAAAATCCAACTAAAAATATAGAGAATGAGCCACAACAAGACCAACCATACGAAACTATCCGTATTTATCCAAAGCCAGGTGATACTGTCCTATCCATTGTTGAAGATTTAAATCAGAACACTTCTACCCTAAAGATGAATCAGATTATTGATGATTTTGTAACGTTAAACCCGGATGCAAATCCACATCAAATTAATCCTAAGACAGCATATTATTTTCCTGTTTACCCAATAGTTAACGAAAATTAAATAAAAATATTAAGGGTTGTCACTTCTCATTTTTTCTTATTGCCCTTATAATGTAACATGGTACTATTATTATCGCGAGTATATGAAGGAGCGATTTATTTATGGCTTTAACACACAGAAAAGACACACGTCAAGTCAAAGTAGGTAATGTTGTCGTTGGTGGCAGAGACGAAATTGTTATTCAATCGATGACGACTACGAAAACACATGATGTAGAAGCAACTGTAGCAGAGATCAAGCGTCTTGAAGAAGCTGGTTGCCAGGTAGTTCGTGTGGCTTGTCCTGATGAGCGAGCAGCTAAAGCAATACCAGAAATAAAAAAACAGATTAATATCCCTTTAGTAGTTGATATTCATTTCAATTATAAACTTGCCCTTATGGCGATTGAGGGCGGAGCAGATAAAATACGGATTAACCCTGGTAATATCGGGAAACGCGAACGAGTGGAAGCAGTAGTAAATGCAGCAAAAGCAAAAGGTATCCCAATTCGAATTGGAGTTAATGCCGGATCACTAGAAAGACACATATTAGAAAAATACGGTTACCCAACAGCGGACGGCATGGTTGAGAGTGCCCTTCACCATATTCGAATTTTAGAAGAACTCGATTTCCATGATATCATCGTTTCGTTAAAAGCATCAGATGTTCGATTAGCTATCGAAGCGTATGAAAAAGCTGCAGAAGTTATTAATTATCCACTGCACTTAGGCATCACGGAATCTGGGACGTTATTTGCAGGCAGTATTAAAAGTGCCGCAGGGATGGGTGCCATCCTAAGTAAAGGAATTGGTAGCACGATGCGTATTTCCTTAAGCGCTGACCCAGTTCAAGAAGTTAAAGTAGCAAGAGAGCTTTTAAAAACATTTGGATTAGCTTCTAATGCCGCAACATTAATTTCGTGTCCAACATGCGGACGCATTGAGATTGATCTTATCAAAATTGCTAACGAAGTAGAAGAGTACATTTCTACAATCAAAGCTCCAATTAAAGTTGCTGTACTTGGCTGTGCAGTGAACGGCCCAGGGGAAGCACGAGAGGCTGATATCGGGATTGCTGGTGCTCGTGGGGAAGGCTTGCTTTTCCGCCACGGAGAAATTATTCGTAAAGTTCCTGAAGCAACAATGGTTGAGGAATTGAAAAAAGAAGTCGATAAAATAGCTGAGGAATACTTGGAAAAACAAAAACAAGAACAAGAAGCTAATTAAAAAGAGCTGGCCTATAGGCCAGCTCTTTTTAATTATACAAATGGAGCTATAAAGAGTGTAATGATAATCGAAATAGCACCTGCAATGATCGCTGTATTACCAAGTGTATCTGCACCTCGACTTTTTGATACAAATCCAAATATGATCCCTGCAGCACCTAAAATAACAGGCATTATAAAAAATGATAGTGCTGCAAGTATTAGCGCAAGCCACCCCATACCGGTTTTTACTTCTGATTTCATTTCTGTTTCTTTCTCAGTGGCTTGCATTGGTCGATTAAATTCAGCTGCAGAAATTTCTTGCGCTATTTCTTCATCTCGTTTATACGCTTCATCTAGGGAATAAAGCTCTTCGTCTTCAACAATTGGCGTTAGCTGCGTAGCTTGCTGTTGGCCAGTAATGACACTCGGGCTTTCTTCCCCGAATTTAGGGGCATCTTCGACTTCCTCGTTCTGTTCATCACGATACGATTCGTCCATAACTAAACCCTCTCTTTCTGTTCGAGGTGCAGTTATAGTGTATGGACTTATCCAATTTTATTACGAGGTACTTTTCTCTTAAAAAGGAAAGTATTGAATATTTTTATCTTACTACAACTAAATCGGAATGATCTTCTGCTCTTTCTTGGATAACAGTAGCGTACGTACTCGCAGCATGACCATTCTCTTCTTTATACTGCTCCATTCCCGCCATTCCACGGTGATATGCCGTCAGTGCTTCGTTCCAATTTCCATATTCACCATGTAAAAAGTCCAAATAAACAAACGACAGTTGAATGGAATAATACGGATCAAATAAAAGCTCATCTTCATATGGTAGTCCTGCCATGTCAGCAATCCAAGGTGCCGTATTTTTCATAAATTGAGCTAATCCGTACGCTCGTCCATATATTGTTTCTGGTCCTTCTAAATATGGATCAAACGTATGCCCTGTTTCAACCTTCAATAGTTCATATACTAAGTATGGATCCATTTCATAACGATCAGCTTCCTTAACTAGAAAAAGCGCCCAAGGTTTTTTAAAATTACCCTCGCTATCCTCTACCATAAGTTGTGCCTGAGTTTCCATCGCTGCCCAAGTATTGTAATTCACATCTGAAGTATCTGCAGTGTCCATTTTCATATATTTATTTTGTGCCTTTAACTGTTCGTTTTCTTCTACCAATTGGATATTTTCCGTTTGTAAAGCGTGACTTTCAGCTTTTTGCACCTGAACCATGTTTCCAAATCCTATTATTCCAATTATTAAAGTAATCATTGCAATCGTACTAAATATTGTTGTTTTTCTCATAAATTTCACTCCTTACCATAAGTTAGAAACTAATGGATACCTGCAGCAACCTATAGTAACGAAGATTTACTAATAATGCAATACATATACTCATTATCTATAAACATTATGTCTCCATCGTACATATGTTATTTATGAATAACGACAATCAAAAGGAGTGTAACTGTTGAATAAAATCGTCCATCAAATGATTGTAAAAAAAATAAAGAACCTTAGTTCAGAAGAAATACTTACGTATAGCAAACAATATGATATTTCTATAAATAAGCAGCAAGCTCAAGCAATTTCTTCATATGTAAAAAAGGTTGAACTAGACCCTATAATACAAGCAGATCGAATGAAAATGTTCAAAAAACTTGCACAAATAACAGACCTTGATACAGCCAAGAAAGCACAAAAACTTTTTAATCAGTTAATCAAACAATACGGCGTCGAATCATGGTTTCAATAAGAGAACAATCATCTCGAATAGTAGAATTTTTATTTCTTATTCAAAATTCCTTATTCCTCTGCTAGCTTATAGTAGAATAAGGAATTTTATGCTTTAAAAAATAAAAAAGGAAAATGGCTGGTATATGGAATATTTAGATTTGAAGTATAATGCGTCGTAACGTTTTAATAATAAAGGTGCGTACTTTGACACCGTTCCGTCAGAATACTTCGCTTTCCGCGGGGAGCGAAACCATTTGCTCTTTTTTCCCGCAGGACAAGGAAAGCTACGACAGCGTAACATAGCACGAAGAAAATCGGGTTGTATTTCCGAGGAGTCGAAGTATTTTGCCTCCACTGCATAGGTTTTCTAATGGTAGGTAGTGCGTTAAAAGCAGAAGATCCTAAGTCAGCGGAAGAAATACACTTTGACTCCTGAGGCCCGGCAAGGGTCATGCAGGCGTTGTCCGACAAGGACGGTTTTAGCCTGTAGTCCTTAAGAAACGGCCGAAGTGAGACCCCACAGGAGCGAAGCGACGAGGAGGCTCACTAGCCCCCCGCGGAAAGCAAAGTGTATTTCTGGAGCGGGTGAAAGCACTATCCATATAGCTGTGTCGGATATTAGATATAATTAGTCAAAATCAAAAAATCTCTCGAGTCAACGAGAGATTTTCCTTTACTGATTAACTATGGTTTCTTTTAAATCTGGTAAAAAAGCATTGCCTTTTAGCATTTCAATTTCAAATTTATATGGTGGTTTTTTATTTTTCTTATCTTCACCCACATATGGTGTCTCTAATATTTTTGGCAATTCAGCAAGCTGTGGGTGATGAACGATATAGCGTAAAGCATCGAAACCAATGTGACCAAATCCGATATTTTCATGACGGTCTTTATGTGCTCCCCGTTCATTTTTACTATCGTTTACATGGACAACCTTAATTTTATCTATGCCTACAATCCGGTCAAACTCGTCCAATACACCGTCAAAATCATTAACGATATCATAACCTGCATCGTGGATGTGGCAAGTGTCTAAGCATACGGATAGTTTATCATTATGGGTAACACCTTCCATAATCTGTGCTATTTCTTCAAAACGACGACCAATCTCCGAGCCTTTACCCGCCATCGTTTCTAATGCGATTTGCACGTTTTGACCGGCGTAAAGCACTTCGTTCAGTCCTTCAATAATTTTTGCAATTCCTTTTTCAGGACCTTCACCAACATGTGCTCCTGGATGAAGTACGATTTGCGTTGCACCGATTGCGTCTGTACGTTCTATTTCACTAGTTAGGAAATCGACACCAAGTTGGAAAGTTTCTTTTTTTACACTATTCCCTATGTTAATAATATATGGGGCATGGACAACAATATCTAAGATACCTGCTTTACTCATATGTTCTCGTCCTGCTTCGATATTCAATTCTTCAATTGGACGTCTTCTTGTATTTTGCGGAGCTCCCGTATAGATCATAAAGGTAGTTGCTCCATATGAAGTTGCTTCTTCACTTGAACCTAGAAGCATCTTTTTCCCGCTCATGGAAACGTGCGATCCTATTTTCATTTTCATTTTCATACCCCTCTCTCCTCTTCAACCTCAGTAGCTTTCATAATCACCATTTTTTTATGTGCTTTTTAGAGTTAATTGTGTTTATGAAATAATTATTTTACCATATGAGTCAATTTCATAATTACCTTATACAGCTATCTGCATTCATATATAGTTCGGAGATGGTCTAATTCGACTATACATGGATGCAGATAGCTAAAAATCAGTATTATGAAATTGACTAATATCTTATTATTTTTTAAATTTGTTACGATTCAACTTCTTTTTAATTTGTTGTTGTTGATATTTCATTTTTTTCTTATATCCCGGCTTCACTTTGTTCGGCTTTTTTACTTTTCTCCATGCTTCTGTTTCTGCATCTGATTCTGTCTTTTTCCGCTTCTTTCTCTCGTTCCATGCTTTAACCTCTTGCCATTCACCATTCTTTACATCATAGCTTTGGAAAGATAGTCCTTTTTTCTCCAAGCGCTCTACTAAGGCTATGTCCTCATCAGTATACAAGTTAATAGCAATGCCTTCCGCACCTGCACGCGCTGTTCGGCCAACCCGATGAATGTAGAATTCCTCTTCCTTCGGTAATTGTGCATTTATGACATGACTTACACCTTTTATATCTATCCCTCTAGAAGCAAGATCTGTAGCTACAATATACTGATAGCGCAAGCCTTGGATATCCTTTAATACACGTTTCCGCTCTCTTGGCGTTAATCCACCATGGATTAAACCGACTTCTAGGCCCTTTTCCGTTAAATCTGCTGCTAACTCATCTGCTTTATCTTTACCATTTGCAAAGATGATTGCTAGATAAGGATTAATTGTCTCTGATATACGAAAGATAACTTCAGCAATTGAACGATGGCGTAATGGTACAAGTCGATGCTCCATCGTTTCCGGTGAAAGCCGTTGCTCGTCAATCCGGAAATGATTTGGGTTCTCAAGATATTTTTTTAAGAAATGCTGCAGTCGTTCCGGAATTGTTGCTGAAAAAACTAACAACTGAATCGATTCATCTGCTCGTACAAGAATTTTATCTACCTCTTCAATAAATCCTAGATCCAACATTAAATCTGCTTCATCAATGACGAATGATTTGGCTGAATGAATGTTTAATGCGCCCTCTTCAATTAAATCTAATATTCTCCCTGGGGTACCGACAACAACATGTGGCATCACTTTTAATTTTTCAATTGTCTTCTTTTTATCTGTTCCACCAATAAATAATTTTGAGGTCCACACACTTGTTTTATCTGCATAGGCAATTACCTGTTTGACAACATCATGAATTTGTATCGCCAATTCTCTTGTTGGAGCTGTAACTACAAATTGGACTTCTTCTTTTGACTCTTCTATCTCGTTAAAAAGTGGCAATAGATAGGCATGTGTCTTTCCAGATCCTGTATGTGACTGGCCAATTACACTTTCCCCGCGAAGCACTGCCGGAATTACTTTTTGCTGTATTGCTGTTGGTTCATAAAAACCTAGTCGATCTATCACATCCGTTATCGTCGGATTAATAGCATATTGTTTAAATAAATGGTTGTCCATTATAAAACTCCTTTAACTAACTCTTATTCCGTTACTTTCCTATTATAGAGAAGTATAAAGAAAAATGCACATCTCGCTAAAAATTAATTTCTTTTGTCATATAGTAGTTTTACCTTTATAATGGATGTGATGCTTAAAAAAGACAAAAGCTGTTTCTACTATTTACCCGAGGGGGAACCGAAATGGAAGTAATTAAAATCGCTCCACGTGGTTATTGCTACGGAGTTGTAGACGCAATGGTTATTGCTCAAAATGCAATAAAAGATCCAAATCTGCCCCGACCAATTTATATTCTAGGGATGATTGTTCATAATTCACATGTAACAGATGCCTTCCAAATGGAAGGAGTTATTACACTTGATGGCAAAAATAGAGAAGAATTGTTAGAAGACATACACGAAGGTACAGTTATTTTTACAGCTCATGGTGTATCACCACAAGTAAAAGAGCGCGCAAGAGTAAAAGGATTGACTGTATTAGACGCTACGTGCCCAGATGTAACGCGTACTCATGATTTAATTAGGGATAGAGTCGCAGAAGGCTATGAAGTAGTTTATATCGGTAAAAAGGGACACCCAGAGCCAGAAGGGGCAATTGGCGTCGCTCCTGGACATGTTCATTTAGTCCAAACAGAAACGGATGTTGAAAATTTACATCTTGATCATGATAAAATCATCGTTACAAACCAAACCACGATGAGTCAGTGGGATGTTTATGACGTTATGCAGAAAGTGAAAGAAAAATATCCTCAAACAGAAATGGTAAGAGAAATCTGTATGGCTACACAGGTTAGGCAAGAAGCCGTTGCCGAACAAGCGAAAGAAGCAGATTTAACATTAGTAGTTGGAGATCCTAGAAGTAACAACTCCAATCGATTAGCTCAAGTTTCACAAGAAATTGCTGGTACAGTTGCTTATCGAATCGCTGATGTTAGTGAAATTAAACTAGAATGGCTTAAAGATGTTAAAAAAGTTGCGGTAACCGCAGGTGCATCTACGCCAACACCAATTACCAAAGAAGTTATTAAGTTTATCGAAACATATGATTTAGAAAACGACGAAACATGGGATACAAAATCAAATGTAGAGCAACACAAAATTCTACCTAAAGTAAAAGCGAAGAAAAATGCTTAAATAAGAAAAGCCCAGAGCGCCCGTTAAGCAACGTAGCGACTGGATCGAATCGGCTGAGATAAAGGATTCATGCCCCCGCATAGGTGATATGTCGACGTTTTACTACAAGTTCGCTTTTAGTAGACCTTCCATAAAACTTGAATCGATGATGACTTATCGTAGGGCGATTCGTGAAGTCTCGCTAGTTGCTGGGCGCTCGGAGCTAGACATCTTAATTTTGTTATTTCCTAGCAATAAGAAAACATCCCCCAACATGGAATTGGGGGATGTTTTACTTTTACACAAATTTAAATGGATCAGTACTTACATTTGAAATGATAACTTCTGTGTCTAAATTAGCATCCTTTAACTGTCTTTGCAGATGAGATTGTACAGCCTGCTTCATCACTTTTTCAACATAATGTCCAGGATCAATCACAGATAGTCCCATTTGCTCTGCATCCTGTGCCTCATGGAAGGCCATATCTCCAGTCACATAAACGTCTGCGCCCATTGCTTTTGCCTGGTTAATGAATCCCTTGCCACTTCCACCAAGAATTGCAACCTTTTGTACTATTTCATTAAGATTCCCAGTAACCCGAACGACTGAAACTTCTAGCTTCTTTTTAACCACTTCACAAAAATCACTTAATAACATCGTTTCGGGCAATTGACCAATTCTTCCAGCACCAATCGGATTACCTTGATTTTTAAGAGGAATGAGATCATAAGCAACTTCCTCATACGGATGTGCTTCTTGAACAGCTTCGATTGCACGTTTAATTAAGTGATCCGGAACAATCGTTTCAATTCTTGCTTCTTCTACTTTTTCCTCTTCACCTTGCTTGCCTATATAAGGATTTGTACCCGCAAGTGGCTTAAAGGAACCTTCTCCTCTGCTTTCAAAGAAACAATCGCTATAATTACCAATATGACCAGCACCCGATTCAGCCAATGCAGTTTTTATCCTTTGTGCATGACTAACTGGAGAATAAACAACTAGTTTGTAGAGCGATTCATATGTATCCGGAATTAACACCTTCGTATCATAAACACCCAGCTTGTCAGCTAATATATCACTAACTCCACCACAAGCGATATCGAGGTTTGTATGAGCTGCATATACACTTATATCGTGCTTGATTAACTTTTCTATCACACGTCCCTTAGGAGTGTTTGTATTTACGCTCTTTAAAGCGCTAAACAGTAAAGGATGATGTGCAATAATCAAATTCACTTGTTTTTCAATCGCTTCATCTACCACATTTTCTAATACATCTAAACTAATCATTACCTTACTAATTGGTTTATTGAGTGTTCCTACTTGCAAACCTACATTATCCCAATCATATGCAAGCTGCTTAGGCGCCCAAGCTTCCAATATGTCTATGATTTCTTTACCTTGCACTGTCATCATCTAATACCTCCTGAATCATCGATATTTCCGATTCAAAATGTGCGATTTTGTCTTGATCTGGCATCGTAGCTTTCTTCATTTGCGATAATGCCAATTGTCTTTTTTCCTGCTCTATCTTCCACTTGGCGAAGAATGGAGCCGTCCTTTGTTTTAACAAATGCGGACCAAATAACAATTGCTTCTGCTTATCGTCTTCTTTGTAAGGGGATGACTGCTCATTTTTATCTGCTACTAAAACTTCATAAATATGACCATCTTCTTCTAAAATACTTTCTATTACCAAGTTATAATGATTCTGATCAAACCATTTGCGGACTGAAATTGCATCAACATTTGGTTGGGTAATGATTCTGTTTGCTTTTCCAAGTTTACTTTTTCCGTGTTCTAGAATTTGCGTGATGAGCGTGCCACCCATACCTGATATCGTTATTTGATTTACTTCATCAGCGGCTATGACAGCGAGGCCATCCCCTTTTCTTACTTGAATTTGATGTGTAAGATTATAATACTCGACCGTTTTTCTCGCATTTTGGAACGGCCCCTCATTTATTTCTCCTGCAATCGCCTGTGCCTGAGGATCCCTCGCACATACGACACATGGTAAATAAGCATGATCTGATCCAATATCAGCAAAATTTGCAGCGGTTGGAAGAAAAGATGCTACTAATTGTAGACGGTTAGATAATGTACTTTCCTGCAAATTATTATACCTCCTTAAAAAGAAAAGCTTTCTGCTCATTCCCCAGAAAGCTTTTCATACTACTATATTATTTCTTTTCTGCTAACCACTCTGCAAGCACTTCTGCTTCTTCACCTTTTACTACACCCGGAGGCATAGAGGTTCCTTCAATACCGTTTTGAATAATGTTTAAAATCTGATCTGCGTCATATTTACTACCAATATTTTGTAAGTTCGGACCAGTACCACCAGCAAGGTCTGCACCATGACAGACTGTACAGTTTTGAGAAATTTGTTCTGGATCCGTATTTACTTCTTGTGATTCCCCGCCGCCTTCTCCAGCCATTTCAATCTTTTCTTGTTGATTTAGCCCTACCATAGATAAGACGATAATTGTAAGAATTCCCAATACAGCGATCAGTGCATAAGGGATAACCGGGTTTTTCTTCATGATTTTCTTCCTCCTTATGTAACCCCTTTTTCCATAAAAAACTCGACTTGGACAAACTACTATTATTTTACTGTAAAAAGTGAATCGAGAAAAGGAAAAAGACAATTAAAAATAAAAAAATTTTAGTATGTAGATTGCTGGTTATCTTTTTCCAGTTTCGATATTAATTTGCATTAACTAATTGAATTAAGTAAAATAAGAAGCAAGTAATTAAGAAGCCATTGCACAGTCACTGCAATCGTTTCATTTTACAATGACTGTGCAAATAATTGTACATACTTATTCTAAAAAGTCTTTTAGTCGTTTGCTACGACTTGGATGACGTAACTTTCGTAATGCTTTTGCCTCTATCTGTCTAATCCGCTCTCTCGTCACACCAAACACTTTCCCTACTTCTTCTAATGTTCTAGTTCGCCCATCGTCTAAACCAAAGCGTAATCTTAACACATTTTCTTCTCTATCTGTTAACGTGTCCAGAACATCTTCTAGCTGTTCTTTTAATAGCTCATATGCCGCATGATCAGAAGGTGAGGTTGCTTCTTGATCTTCAATGAAATCACCTAAATGTGAGTCGTCTTCTTCACCGATTGGCGTTTCTAAAGAAACAGGCTCTTGTGCGATTTTTAATATTTCACGCACTTTATCCGGTGTTAATTCCATTTCCTTGGCAATTTCTTCTGGAATAGGCTCACGACCAAGATCTTGAAGTAGCTGTCTTTGCACTCGAATTAACTTATTTATCGTTTCAACCATATGAACCGGAATCCGAATCGTTCTTGCTTGGTCAGCAATTGCACGGGTAATCGCTTGGCGAATCCACCAGGTAGCATACGTACTAAATTTGTAACCTTTACGGTAGTCAAACTTTTCTACCGCTTTGATTAAACCCATGTTACCTTCTTGAATTAAATCAAGAAATAACATACCACGGCCAACATAGCGTTTAGCAATACTTACAACTAGTCGAAGGTTTGCTTCTGCTAGACGTTTTTTAGCTTCTTCATCGCCTTCTTCGATTCTTTTAGCAAGGCTAATTTCTTCCTCAGCAGATAATAAATCAACACGACCAATTTCTTTTAAATACATCCGAACTGGATCATTTATTTTTATCCCGAGAGGAACACTTAAATCACTAAGATCAAATTCTTCCTCTTTAGAAAGCTGTTGCATGCTTGGGTCCTCTTCAGAATCACCAATTACTTCTATTCCTTGTTCACCTAGGTACTCATAATACTCATCCATTTCATTTGATTCTAATTCAAATGTAGACAGACGTTCTGCGACTTCTTCATAAGCCAGAACACCGCGCTTTTTCCCTAGTTCGAGCAATTGTTCTTTTGCTTGTTCTAATGTTAGTTCATTTTCGTTTTCTTTAGAACGTGATGGCTTATTATTTGCCATGAGTCCCCCTCCTTCCAATCTTACTTACTATATTCTTAGTGCGGATTTTTAATTTGTTTTTGAATCTCTAATATTTTCATGCCTATTTGTGCTGCCTTGACCGGATCACTCTGCTTTTCAGCGAGCTTTTGCTCCGCTCGTAACGATTTTATTAATGCTTTATCGCTATGCTCTGATTTTATAGTATAAATATAATCATTAACCTCTTTATCACTAATATCCGTATTGATGGGATGCATTGCAATTTGTGTAACAAGATTCTGACTTGCTTCATCCGGCAATGTCTCAATAAAGTGACTTACATTTGGTAAATGACCTTCTTCATAAAACGCATATAAGTAGGTGACAATTATTTTATGCATCTCAATATTAAATGACGCGCCTAGTTCCTCTTGCACCTTTTCTGCTATTTGCATATCATAAAGCATATATGCAATCAGTAACTTTTCTGCATTATGAAAGGCAGGTAATAATTTTGTTGATTTATACAGGTTATTTGTCATCTTAGTATGGCTCGTTTGAGTAGGCTTATCCCGTTTAAATCCTATCTTTTGCCTGCGCGACTGGATTTCTTGAGCCAATGTAGATAATGACAAATCAAAATCATTGACAATTTCCTTTAAATAATGTTCTCTTTCTACCGGTCGTTCAATTAATGCTATTTCATCAAGTACACTTTCAACATATTGTATGCGATCTCCTTCTAGATTTAGATTATAATCTTTTTTAATAAAATTCATCACAAATGTCATATACGTGTCACTTGCTGCTATAACCTCGTTTTTAAACCGTTCTGAGCCATATGTTCTGATAAATTCATCTGGATCTAATCCATCAGGCATCGATGCAATTTTGGTTTGACAGCCTATCTTATGGAGTAATTTAGCTGCTTTATAGCTAGCTTGATACCCCGCTTTGTCCGAATCATAGCAGATAATTACTGTATCCACATACCTCCGTAAAAGCTTTGCCTGGGACTCAGTTATTGATGTTCCTAATGTCGCAATCCCATTTTTAACTCCGGCTTGATGTGCAGCGATAACGTCCATATATCCTTCAAAAAGAATCGCTTCTCCTTGCTTTCGGATATTCCCTCTTGCTAAGTCAAAGTTATAAAACAACTTTCCTTTTTGAAATAACTCTGTTTCTGGGCTATTCAAATATTTAGGCTCAGAGCTTCCAAGTGATCTACCACCAAAAGCTATTGCTTTGCCTTGATGGTTTCGAATTGGGAACATGACTCTACCTCTAAAACGGTCAAACACTTCATTTTGCTCTGTTACTGTTAACAATCCTGCCTTAACCATCGACTGTTTGTGAAAACCTTTTTTTTCGAGAAACTGAACGATAAAATCCTTAGAATTAGGAGAAAACCCTAATTGAAATGTGTCAATTGTATCATCCGAGAAACCCCGTTCCTTTAAATACTGGTAGCCTTCCTTACCCTCTTTTGTATGTCTTAGCAAATGGTGGTATAGTTTAGTTAACCATTCATAGGCTTGAAGGAAATCTTGAGTTTCTTTGTTAACCTGTTGATTGGGTTGATTTGTCGAAGACTCTTCTGGCAGATTGTGACCACTCTTATCGGCAAGAAACCTTAAAGCCTCATAAAAGGAATAGCCCTCTAATTCCATTAAAAAAGTGAACACATTTCCGCCTTTACCACAGCCAAAGCAATGGAAAATTTGCTTATCTTGTGTAACCGAAAAGGACGGGGATTTTTCACCATGAAATGGGCATAACCCAAAGAAGTTCCTACCCTGTTTTTTTAATTGTACGTATTCTCCAACAATATCAACGATGTCGTTTGCTTTTCTAATTTCTTCAATCGTTTCATCTGGAATTAGTCCAGCCATTAGAAAACCACCATGCTTTACATTTATTCTATAGAGACAAAGAAATCCCTTCATATTTCGACATTTTTTTTTAGAAAATCGAAAAAAAATTTTCTCTTCGAAAAAAATTATGAAAGAAATCCACTTCCTATGTATATTTCTACGCTGAACCTTACAATATAATCTTACCTCTTTTTATTTAGCTATAAACATTACGAGCAAATGGATCGCTTCAAGAGCGACATTTACCACTCAGTATGTGTAAGCATCATATTATAAATATGTGCATAGACAAATATTCTACATAAAACGGAAAGAATCCTTCCTACTTTTTAGATATTTTTCAAAACAGTTATCTTAGAACCATTTTTACACAAAAAGTAATTATAATACAAAAAAATAAAAATTGCTATGATTTTTTTGCGTTTTTTTACGTTTTTCGTAGTTTTTTTAATAAAAAAGGTTGTTTTCTAATGATTTTTTGTTTTTGAGCAAAATAACTAAACTCCGACATAGTGCTCGTGATTTCCGCTCCAGGCAGTCGCTTTTCGCGGCCACGGCTTCATCTGTTCGAGGAGGCTCACTAGCCCCCCGCGGAAAGCAAAGTGCATTTCCTGAGTGGGAAATGCACTTTCCAACTAAGTCGGCGTTTACTTCCAATACGAAGCAACAAACTTTACGAAAAAAAGCCCAATAAAAATGCTTAGCTCTATCAAAAGAGCTAAACATTTTTCTCATTTTTTATTCATCATATTAATAATTAGATTGGCTGTTTCTTCAACAGCTTTATTCGAAACATCAATTACATCACAACCAATTCGATCAACAATTTGTTCAAAGTGATGTAATTCTAATTGAATTCTTTCCATGTTGGCATAGCTAGCCTGACTTCCTAGACCTAATGCTCTTAATCTTTCTCGTCTTATATCATTAAGTTTTTCTGGGCTAATCTTTAAACCAATACACATCGATGGTGACACTTTAAATAATTCACTAGGAGGATTCACCTCAGGAACGATTGGTACATTGGCAACTTTGAACTTTTTGTGAGCAAGATATTGAGATAGAGGAGTTTTAGACGTTCTTGACACACCAATTAGCACAATATCAGCACGACCAATTCCTCTTGGGTCTCGCCCGTCATCATATCTTACCGCAAACTCGATTGCCTCTACACGCTTAAAATAGTCTTCATCCAGCTTATGGACAAGACCAGGCTCTTGTCGTGGTGCTTGGTTGTATACTCTTGCCATTGCATCCATCATTGGACCCATAATATCAATACATTCAATTCCGTAAATTGCTGCTTCCTTTTTTAAGTATTTACGAAATACCGGGTCTACTAATGTGAAGCTGATGATCGCTCCATTTCGATTTGCCTGTTCAATCGTCTGCTTTAAAATATTTAAGTTATCTACATAGGGAACTCGGAATAGTTTATAATTCCCTTCGTAGCTAAATTGACTCAAAGCTGCTTTAACGACTAGTTCTGCAGTTTCACCAACCGAATCTGATATAACATATACAATTGGTCTCTCCATCTACTCCCTCCTCTCTCTTACCCCACAAATTATGCTTGTTGCTTCCACTGAATAACAGATAGATTTGCATACTTATACATTAAACTAGCTACATTTAATAATATCGCTAAGCGATTATGCTTTAGCTTTTCCTCATCCGCCATTACCATTGTATGATCGAAAAACGCATGAATCGGTGCAGCAAATTGTGCAAGCATTTCAATTGCTTGCGTTGCATCCTTGTTTTCTAAGGCTTGATTATAATCACTTGCTGTCTGCACGTACGTTTGATACAGTGCTTTCTCATAGTCATTCTCAAACAATGATTCATCAACATCCGTACTGTCGGCTTTCTCAGCTAAATTCCACACCCTAACAAGTGCTTCCTGTACTGCTTTAAATGATGGGTCTAGTCGTTTTGCGGCTAACACTTTTGCTTTTTCAATCGTAAATGCAAAGTTGCCAATCCCAGCATACAGAACCGCCTCGATAACATCTTGTTCAACGCCAGCCTCTTTAATAATAAATGCAGCACGCATATGAAAGAAATCGCGCACACTTTTTTCTACATTTTTCATATCGTTCGTTTCAACTGCTGAATTTCTATATAGCTGTAAGGCTAATTCAATTAACGCTTCGACAGAAAGATCCCATTTTTGGTCTCGCACGATTTGTAAAATTCCTAACGCTTGTCTTCTAAGGGCATATGGATCTTGTGAACCACTTGGAATAATACCTACGGCTATACAACCAACAATCGTATCTAATTTATCTGCAATGCTGACGATTGCTCCTTCTGTAGATTGTGGTAATTGATCATTTGCATTACGCGGCATATATTGTTCATTAATGGCACGTGCCACTTGCTCGTTTTCTCCAAACAACAACGCATACTTCTCACCCATCATCCCTTGTAATTCAGTAAATTCTGAAACCATATTTGTCACTAAATCAAATTTTCCAATTGCTGCAGCCCTTGTTGCATTATTTTTCACTTGCTCGTTAACACCTATTAGGTTAGCTATTTGTTCAGTAAGGATTGTAACCCGGCCAACTTTATCAGCAATCGTACCGAGATCTTCTTGGTAGACCATTCTTTTTAACTTCTCTAAATTTCTCTCGATCGATTGTCTTTGGTCTTCTTCAAAGAAGAAGCGCGCATCTGATAGTCTAGCATTTAGTACTTTTTCATTCCCTCTTGCTACTATATCTAAATATTGATCATCACCGTTTCTAACTGCAACAAAATGCGGTAATAGTTCACCTGTATTGGACCGCACAGGAAAATAGCGTTGATGCTCTTTCATTGAGGTAATTAAAGCCTCTTCCGGAACAGATAGAAATTCCTCACTAAAAGAACCATAAAAAACAGTCGGATATTCTACTAAGTGAGTAACCTCGTTTAGCAACTCATCATCTACTACAATATTCCAATTCTGCTTAGTCTCGAGTTCTTTGATTCCTTGTAAAATCTTTTGTTTTCTTTCCTCTGGATTTACGAGTACAAATTGTTGTTTCATCTTTTCTTCATATTCATTTGGGGTCAATATTTGGATTTCTTCCCCTAAGAAACGATGACCATTTGTCGTGTTTGATGCTTTTACCGTTGCAATTTCCAATGGGATCGTTTGATCACCATATAAAGCTAAAATCCAACGCACCGGACGAATAAAACGAAGACTAGAATTACTCCAACGCATATTCTTAGGAAAATTAAGTCCTAAAACAACATCTTTAAAGCTAGGAAGTAACGCAGCTGTTTGCTGTCCTTTAACGAACTTTTTGACAAATATGTACTCCGTTCCTTTTACTTCTTTTATATAAATGTCATCCACTTCTACTCCTTGCCCTTTTGAAAAGCCTATAGCCGCTTTCGTCCAATTCCCATTTTCATCAACAGCAATTTTTTTCGCAGGTCCTTTCGCTTCTTCTTCCACATCAGGCTGTTTATCTTCAATTTGCTTGATTTTAACTGCAAATCGCCGTGGTGTAATATAAGTAGAAAGCTGGTCATAAGGTAACCCTAGTTGTGTTAACCAGTCTTTTGTTTTTTGCTCTAATTGTTTTTGTGTATCGTTTAAAAATCGTGCTGGCATTTCCTCTAAGCCAACCTCGATCAATACATCAGACTTAGACATTTTGATTTGCCTCCTTCAACATTGGGAATCCTAATCGCTCTCGCTCATCAACATATAGCTTAGCAATTGCTCTTGCTAGATTACGTACTCGCGAGATATACCCTGTCCGTTCCGTAACAGATATCACACCTTTTGCATCTAGCAAGTTAAACGTGTGAGAACATTTTAAAACGTAATCATAGGCTGGGAATACGAGTCCTTTCTCCATTATTTGTTTTGCCTCTTTTTCATATGTAGAAAATAACGTAAACAGCATATCTGTGTCCGATTCTTCAAACGTATATTTTGAATGTTCATATTCTGGTTGGTAAAAAATATCTCCAACGGTGACACCTGTTGTCCACTCGAGATCAAAGACATTTTCCTTATCTTGAATATAAGATGCTAGTCGTTCAATACCATAGGTGATTTCAACGGCTACCGGTTTTGCTTCTAGTCCACCAATTTGTTGAAAGTACGTAAATTGCGTTATTTCCATACCATCTAACCAAACTTCCCATCCTAATCCTGCTGCACCTAAGGTAGGGTTTTCCCAGTTATCTTCAACAAAACGTATATCGTGTTGCAATGGATCAATACCGAGTGCCTTAATCGACTCCAAATACAATTCTTGAATATTATCAGGAGAAGGCTTCATGATTACTTGGAATTGATGGTGTTGATACAATCTGTTTGGGTTTTCCCCGTATCTACCATCTGCTGGCCGTCTGGAAGGCTCTACATAGGCAACATTCCACGGTTCTGGCCCTAGGCTCCTAAGTAATGTCATTGGCGACATTGTACCCGCACCTTTTTCAACATCATATGCTTGCATCAAAATACAATTCTGATCAGACCAATGCTTCTGTAACGTTAAAATCATTTCTTGAATATTCATGTCTTTTTACCTCCTGTATGAAATAAGAAAAGCGCAGTGCGCCCGTTTAGAAACTTAGTGACTGGAGCGAATATACTGAGATAAAGAAATCATCCCTATCCATCGGGGTATGTCGACGTTTGACGACAAGTCCGCTTTTAGTCGACCTTCGATAAAACGTTAATCGATGATGACTTATCGTAGGACAATTCGTGAATTCGCTCGGAGCTAGATACTCCTGGATTTAGATACTTCCTTAACTTGCAAAGAAAAATCCCATCCCTATGTCTCCATTAGAAACATAGGGACGGGATTTTTCCGCGGTTCCACCCTACTTGCTATTCATTTCGAACGAATAGCCACTTTTATCATTTTAAATGCTCAAGAGTGCCTTCCTTACGTTTTCCATATCCAGCTTTCACCATCCTGGACTCGCTTAATGGAAAGTTCCGTACATACTATTCTCCATCGTAGCAATATCTCAATTTTGATTTAAATCATACTTAACTTTACGACGTTTGTCAACTGAGTCCATTTCATGATTTCTTTACATAGCTATGAAATGGACTTAACAATCATCGACTATTTTAATAGATCTAGCTGCTTCAAAAACTTTTTTGATTTTAGGAAATAACCACCGTATTGCTCATAGTACGCCTCCATGATTTGTTGCAATTTTTGCTTGTTTTCTTGCTTAATATTTATGTCACCAATTCTTGCTACGTCTATCGTCGAAAATAGCCGCATTAATTGTACAAGTTTATCTGTCATATGGTAAGCATTGGGGTCAATATGCATGCAACGCGTACAAAGGATTCCCCCTTGGTTTACCGAAAATGAATTAGGTGTCTCCTTATTCCCACAATTGACACACTCGTGTAACACCGGGGCAAAACCCGCTTTGCGGTACATTTTTAATTCATATATGATTGCTAGTACTTCTGCATCTTTTCCCTCTGTCATCCACGTATAGGTTTGCAGTAATTGCTGATACAAAAATGGATCCGGTTTCTTCTCATCTAGTAATTTATCAGTAAGCTCAGCTAAGTATGTCGCATAAGCTGTTTGGACAATATCTTCCCGAATTGTTCTTAGAGAAGTAAGCACCTCTCCTTGTTGCAATGTTCCCATACCAGATCCAGACTGAATAAGAAAAGAACCATGAATAAATGGCTGCGTAATAGCAGCCATTCTACTTTTCGGTTTTTTAGCTCCTCTTGCCATTAAACCAATTTTGCCTCTTTCTTTCGTGAAAATCCTGACAATCTTGTGTGTTTCCCCATAAGCTTGTGTGCGTAAAATAATTCCCTCTACTTTTTCGAACAATGCCTTCACCGTTCCCTTTACCTCGTAAGCTTATTACATCTGTGTATCTAATTCTGTCATATCTTTGTTTAAAAAGTCAGAACAAGTACCATCTTGATCATGCATCGTTTCCATTTCTTTCATCAATAAATAGGCTTCAATGTTTCCTGTTTGACTAAAGATTTTCCATGGTAAGTCTGCCACAAGAAACCCCACCTTTCTGTATTTTAAGAGATGTTTCAAAAGTCCGGGAAACTAATGAACTTTCTATTAATAGGATGTCTCTTTTAGTTAGAAGCATGTGTTAAAATATTTACCATGTATGTTAATACTCATCACTTCTGAATCCGTATTCATGCAGTTGATGCGGACGGTTACGCCAGTCCTTCTGCACTTTTACCCACAACTCCAGGTAAATTTTTGTACCCAATAACGATTCAATATCCTTTCTTGCTCGCTTACCTATTTCCTTTAACATAGATCCTTGTTTTCCTATGATGATTCCTTTTTGCGATGATCTTTCCGTTATCACAGAAGCTTGCAATAATAGCTTATCGTCTTCACGTTCTTCGATATTTTCAATCACTACAGCAATGGAATGAGGCACTTCTTCACGAGTCAACTGTAATACTTTTTCCCTTATAAGTTCACCCATAATAAATCGTTCCGGATGATCGGTAACCTGATCTTCTGGATAATATTGCGGTCCTTCTGGGAGATGCTGTTTAATTACAGTCAGTAGATGATCTACATTGTTACCTTCTAGAGCAGATATTGGAACAATCTCTTCGAAATCATACTTGTCCTTATACTCCGTAATTAGTTCTAGTAGCTTTTCTGGATGTACTTGGTCTATTTTATTTATTATTAAAAATACAGGACCACGAACTTTTTGAAGACGATCGATGATGAACTGGTCACCTCGACCAAAGCCTTCTGCTGCATTAATCATAAACATAACCACGTCTACCTCATTCAGCGTATTTTCTGCTACCTTTACCATAAAATCGCCAAGTTTGTGCTTCGGTTTATGAATTCCTGGTGTATCAATAAATACAAATTGCGCATCTTTTTCAGTTAGTACCCCTTGAATGGTATTTCTCGTTGTCTGCGGCTTATCACTCATAATTGCTATCTTCTGTCCGATAACTCGATTCATAAATGTTGATTTTCCTACGTTTGGTCTTCCAATAATAGAAATAAATCCTGATTTGTATGCTTGGTCCATGCTGTATCCTCCATCATATTCTCGATTCACTATTTCGGTTATTCTTATTTTACTATAAAATCATCTTTGTTTCATACTTTCGACAAAACCTCTAATATATAGATGCTCAAATACAGAAGATAAAAACAGAAAAAAGCCTTACTTAACCAGCTTTAGGTATAAAGGCTTTCTCTCTTAATATATACAAGTAGTTTGCAATTACAACATTTTGTCGAATAGTTGCTTTGTAGTCAATTTCTTACTTTTATAGCCCTTTTGCAACATCATATCCTTGAAATCGGCGAAACATCAGTATAAGAAATTGATTGTCTACCAAATCAATGCAATAATCTTAGGTAGAAATAGAATACATCCATTTACAATAGCAATAACCGCTGTAACGAGTACTGCTCCAGCAGATATATCCTTAATCCTACCCACTATCGGATGAAAATCAGGCGATAAATGATTCATAACCTGTTCTATCGCTGTATTTGCCAGTTCTAGAGCTAAGACTAATCCAATCGTCAAAGATAACAATACCCACTCTAGACCATTTAAGCGCAGGAATAATCCGCTTAATAAGGCAAGCACTGTTATCACAAGCTGAATTCGAAAGTTTTTTTCTGTTTTTGTAACATACATCAATCCGTGAAAGGCAGGACGAAGACCGATCCATTTCTTTTGTTTACTACCTTGAAAGTCCGAATGCATCTAAAATTTCCTCTTGTCTTTGAAACATAACCTTTTCATCCTCTGGATTTATATGATCATATCCCAACAAATGAAGAAAACCATGTAACGCCAAAAACCCAAGTTCTCGCTCTAATGAATGATCATATTCGGTTGCTTGTTCTTTGGCCTTGTCTACAGAAATAACGATGTCTCCTAGTACAATCGGCAACTCTTCACCGATGATCTTCATTTCTCCTTCTCCACTTTCTTGAAGCGCAAACGAGATGACGTCTGTCGGTCTATCAATTTGACGATAATTTCGATTTAATTCTTGAATTTCATCATTATAAACAAAATTAATCGATAACTCGGCTTCCGTAGTTACTTTTTCTTGTTTACCAGCAAAATTTATTAAGCGGTCAAGCAGGTCAACATAGTCTTCCTCAATTGAATTGGTTTGGTCATGAAAATCAATGTGCATTTAATTTGCCTCCTTTACTTTGTCGTCTGGATATTGAATTCTCGAATGAAAAATACCGTTTAATGTTTCGCAGATTGCAATATGAATCCGATCAAGTTCATGAAAAGTTAAAGAACTATCATTCAATTGACCGTCCATTAACCGATCGTTAATGATCGATGTAACGATATTTTCGATTTTTTCTTTTGTAGGCTCTTGCAAAGAGCGCACAGCAGCTTCCACGGAGTCACAAATACTAACAATTGCCGCTTCTTTCGATCTAGGCTTTGGACCAGGGTAACGAAAATCCGACTCTTTTAGATTCTTATATTTATCCTTTGCCTTGAAGTAGAAATACTTCAACAATGTCGTGCCATGATGTTGCTCCGCAATGTCAATAATCTCTTTAGGGAGTCTTTGTTTTTTTAATAGTGCAGCACCATCATAAGGGTGACTAATAATAATATCTGCACTTTGCTTCGGTTCAATCAAGTCATGGGGATTTTGAATTCCCATTTGGTTTTCAATAAAATAATGCGGTCGAACCGTTTTACCTAAATCATGGTAATAGGATGCTACCCTAGCTAATAATCCATTCGCTCCAATTGCTTCACAAGAAGCTTCACTTAAATTTGCAACCATTACACTGTGATGATATGTTCCTGGAGCTTCTGTTAAAATTTTTCGAAGTAACGGGTGATTTGGACTAGAAAGTGTTAATAGCTTCGTATCGGAAAGAATTCCTAATCCTGTTTCAAATATTGGTAGCATACCGATTGTTAAAACGATTGATAAAAAGGCGGCAGCCAATGCAAAACCGGACTGAACTAAAGCGTCTGTAATGGTATATTTCTCGAAAGAAAGAAATAAAAATATTAATACAGTTAATACTTGTACAACAACAATACCAGCACCCGCTTTCAAGATTGCGGTCCGATCTTTCAAGTTAATTAGTAAAACAATACCAGCCATTTGTGATAAAAAGAAATACAAAGCAGCTTCCATATTAAGTGCCCCTGGTATTTCTAAATTAAATATAACGCTACCTAAAATTGAATAAATAATTGCCATCACAATAGCTAAACGCTCATTTATTAAGATTTTTAGTAGCATCGCGCCAGTCACTGCTGGCACAAGTAAGAACACTTGATCAACAGAAGCAGCGAATACACTTATCGTCTTCATTACAGCAATCATAAACACACTAATAATAATAATAGATGCAATCTTACCAGGATCAAGCAGGTTTTTCTTAGAAAAAGTATGTAATTCATAAGTAGCGACGCCGCTGATTAACAGAACTAAGATAACAAGACCAATCACAGGATAAATATTTCTATCATTATTCAATAGGCCAACGAGTGCCAACTGCTCATAAATCTCGTTCGTTATCGTTTGCCCTTCTCTTACGATAACTTCTCCAGCACGAATCATGACAGGCTCAACATTCGTAATTGCTTGTTTTTGCGCTTCATTTGTTTTTTCATAATCGTAAAAAGAGTTCTCTACTAATGCCATATCACTAAGTGCATATAATGCTTCTTTAATATCTTCACCTAAGCTAGAATACCTTAGCTTGTCATTTATATCTATCTTTGCTGCCTCCACATTTTTTGTACGCACACCGCTATTCAACACATCTAACAGGGATGTAGTTAACAATTCCTTGGCGATAGAACGTTCATTTTGGCTGGCAGAAACGATCTTTAAAAGATCATCATCTTCTAGCGCTTGTGTTAGCTCCGAAGATAGTAGTTGATTTAGCTGTTGCACTTTTTCAAAATCAGTTAAGACTGTAGTTGTTTCAGGTTCTGTTACAACTGGGGATTCCTTCCCTTCTCCTAATTCCTGCTCTAGCTGCTCTTTTTCAATTTGTTCTTGGGCTATTCGTTCTTGCTCTTGTTCCTCTAGTATATCTAGAGCCTCAAACAATTCATTTACTAATCCGACACGCTCCTGTGTTATTTTCGTAGAAATTGTATATCTTTCTTCGACTGATGCTACTGCTTCTCTTATACGCTGTTCTGTCTCTGATTCATTCTCAATCGTAATTGGAGAACGAATCGTTTCCTTTGCATTGCTAAACCGCTCAATATCATATGTTTTCGTAAACACATTAGATAAGGTTGCCAAAAAGAAGATAGCAGCTAATAACAAAGCTGGAATACCTAGTTGAATCCATTTTCTTTGCCTAAAAGTGAATTTCATTAATTCATACCACTTATTCTTCATTGCTTACCCTCTTTTCTAAAGAGAAGTTTATACAGAAATAAGACCCGAGGGGAGGGTCTTAGCAAGTTTAATTCTGTTATTCCTGTTCGTATGCATTAATGATTTTTTGGACCAATGGATGACGAACAACATCAGATTGTTTTAGATAGATGAGCGATATGCCTTTTATTCCTGAAAGCTTACCTTCAATCTCTCTTAATCCTGAAGCGACACCCTTTGGCAAATCAACTTGTGTAATATCCCCTGTAATTACCATTTTTGACCCAAATCCTAATCGTGTCAAGAACATTTTCATTTGAGCTGGTGTTGTATTTTGCGCTTCATCCAAAATTACAAAAGCATCATCCAACGTACGGCCACGCATATAAGCTAATGGAGCAATTTCGATTGTGCCACGTTCGATTAATCGAAGTGTATGTTCATTACCCAAAAGATCATGCAATGCATCGTATAGAGGACGTAAATAAGGATCTACTTTTTCCTTTAGATCCCCTGGCAAAAAGCCTAGGCTCTCCCCAGCTTCTACTGCAGGACGCGTCAAAATAATTTTTTTGACAAGACCTTTCTTCATCGCATTAATCGCCATAACAACAGCTAAATACGTTTTACCTGTACCAGCTGGACCAATACCAAACACTAAATCGTGGGATTTGATCGCAGAAACATAATTTCTTTGTCCAAGTGTTTTAACTCGAATCGACTTGCCTTTTGCATTTTTTGTAATTTCATCTTCAAATAACGTTTCAAATTGTTTTATATTCCCTTTTTTCGCTAGTTCTACAGCGTATACCACATCACGTTCAGAAATGGTTAAGCCTTTGCGAATAATGCCTAGCAAGGCAAGCAAAATTTCTTCTACTAAAGGAACTTCTGTACTAGTACCAGAGACACTAACCTGTTCACCTCTAGTAACGATTGAAACGCTCAATTGTTGCTCTAATTGTTTTAAATGTTTATCCTCAGTCCCGAATAAAGATAGTGCTTCGGAAGGATTTTCTAAATGTAAATCGATTGTTTTTAGCTCTTCAGGCATACATCAATCTCCTTGAGATATTGGTTGGTTTTTTGCAATATTTTCAAGCACCTTAAAGTATAGGATTAAGTTTACTTTACCATTGTCTATACTTTCGTGCAAAACTTTTTGAAAACTAATTTCTGCATCTTTACCTAGTTCCGCTCTTAATTGTTTCTCTGCTTGGGATATTGCAATCGTTGTTGCCTTTTCTTGATTACGTTTTTCTTCTACTGTACGTTTTTCTTGTACATTTTCGGAAGTAAAGTATACAGGTAACTTCCATTGCAGAAAATAGAATGGTTTCTCATGCGTTTCCACTTGTTTTTCTTTGTAATCCGGATTCGTAAATCCCCAAATAGGAATTGAAAGCGGGCCAATTTTAATAAAATATTTTTTCTTATTTTTCCCTGTTAATACATCATAATTCGCATCTAAAGGTACTTCTATTGTAAGTTTATACCAAGTGGTCGCTATTACTTCACCGTCAGCATGGACATAATGCTGTTCTTTTTGCGGTTCTTGGTCCTCTTCATCTTCTTGCTTCACTTCCTGATTAGCACTTAAATTACCCGATACAAGCATGTCCCCCTTGTTTACCAATTGATTTATTTTCACCATTGGTCTACCTTTGGAAACAAACATGTCCACAATAACACCCTTTTTTGAAGCAACTAAGTTACTTGGACCTTGTTTCTCTGGCTCAGAAACCATCGTTTTTTCTACACCTTCTAATTGGTAGGTTGTCCCTTTTTCAGATACACCAACCCATAATAACTCAGGGATATCTGTTAGTAATTGTTGTTGAATCTCACCAGGAGTCTTAATGTGAAATTTAAAGGCACCCGGTTCTATCCCGTAAGAAACTAATTGCTTATTAATTTGTTGCTCCAACTCTGGATGGACCCCTTTAATCGTAACATCCCATACAATATTCGATAACAGTACTACGAATAAAATACTAATAAGTAAACCTGCCAATAAGGGCTTTCTTAGCCATAGCTTGTTCGATAAAAAGGGAAGACCCTTTTTATTTTTAAATGCTAATTTATACGTAGTTTTTCTTCTTAAACCTCTTATTTTACTAAGATCCTTTAAGCGTACGTTGCCTTCACAGGTTGTTTTATCAATTTTCTTCATATTCCATACCATAATCTGATACCTTGTACATAAATCGAAAAACAATTCAGGATGGTGGCCCATCACCCGAACTGTAACATAGCCAGTGAAAAAAACGCCTTGCGTGCTCTTCATAACTGCCTCCTTTACGAACTCTCCAGTTTCTATTCATCAACAAACATAATTGCTTTTATTTTGCCTTCGAGTAAGATCTCTTCGGGCAACATCATTTTCAATACAAAACGTTCTCCAGTAATACGTAAATAACCTGTATCCATATCAAGACGTAATTCGGTCTCAGAAAAAAGTAATAAACCTCTATGATTTTCAATGTATACATGTAATTGACCGATGGTTGTAATTCTCGGAAGCTCGAGGACCACATCAGAAGGAAGTTCCAGATGTTCGCTTAACCAATTGCCCACTCTTTGTTGCCATTTTTTCATCAAAGATGCCCCCTCTCCCATACATATGTATGAACATTTCCACCTTATAAGAACAGTAAAATCATAACGAAACAGATGGGAAATAATTATTAAATTAAAAAACCGGGCAGATGTCCGGATACATTGGTTATTATATTCAGAGAGATGAGATCAGTGATAAACAGGTTTAATGGAAATAATTTTTTGTTGTGATAAATGCAAAGTGGCTGTTTAGAGAAAGAGGTGGGTGGCTATTTTTGATAACTATCACTAGTTAGAAGAAATTAACTGAGGTGTCCAGCGTCTTAGAAAGTGTTGTCATTCAGTGTGTAGTGATGTTTTGAGCACTGTGGATAGAGAACTTAACGTATTTAGGTTTTTCACAAATAAGCCCAGCTGCGGCCGCATAACCAACACTGATTGGTCCACAGAATATAAAAAGGACCTTGCCACTCTAAAAGCGACAAGGTTCCCTGTATATTACTTGTTTTGATTCCATCCATATCGATAAGGCTTTGTAGCACGTGGCTGCCCTAATACTTCTGCCATCACGACACTATTGACAAGTCCTTTTTTAGTAAGTTGACCTCTCACCGAAACCATTGATTTGCGATTCGTTGACGTTTTTTTATACGCACGAGGTGTATGCTCACCCTTTATGGCATCATGGATACTTGCATTTTGTTGTATTTCTTTCGTACGAGTATTGCCAGAAGTTGATTCGATTGATTCTAGCTTATCGTACATTTTTTCTTGAAATGTTTTTGCACCTTTATGTTCTGGTTCACTTTCTTGCTGCAATTCTGCACGTTGGTCCATTCCACCGGAGGGAGTTGGTGTCGGCCTTGGACTCGGATTAGTTCTTTGTACAGGCTTGTTTTCATTACTATCCTCTGACTTTTTAAATAAGCCTAGGATTCCACCTATCACAAAAATTAACGGTAGTAGAAATCCAATTAACTCATCCATTAAAACCCTCCTTCCAATTTGTTAAAGTACATCTGTTGCTTATTCATCGTCCTCATGATCTTCTTTAGAGACTTTGCCGATAGAATTTCTCATATCCGTATCAGCATTGATGTTTTTATAATTCATATAATCCATCACACCCATGTTTCCAGAACGTAATGCCTCAGCTAAAGCAAGTGGTACATCTGCTTCTGCTTCAACAACTTTCGCACGCATCTCTTGTACTTTAGCAACCATTTCTTGTTCTTGTGCAACAGCCATCGCGCGACGTTCTTCTGCTTTCGCTTGGGCAATGTTTTTGTCTGCTTCTGCTTGGTCTGTTTGTAAGATCGCACCAATGTTTTTACCTACATCAACATCCGCGATATCAATCGACAGGATTTCAAAAGCCGTTCCTGCATCTAATCCTCTGCTAAGTACATTGTGTGAAATGGAATCAGGGTTTTCTAATACTTTTTTATGCGTAACAGAGCTACCAATTGTACTTACTACACCTTCACCAACACGAGCGATAACTGTATCTTCACCAGCACCACCGACAAGACGGTCAATGTTAGCTCGTACTGTTATTCTTGCTTTTGCTTTTACTTCAATACCATCCATTGCGATACCCGCAATAAACGGTGTTTCGATTACCTTAGGATTAACACTCATTTGCACAGCTTCTAATACGTCACGACCAGCTAGGTCAATCGCTGCTGCACGTTCAAAAATAAGTTCAATATTTGCTCGTTGCGCTGCAATCAATGCGTTGACAACTCTATCTACGTTACCACCAGCTAAGTAGTGACTCTCCAACTGGTTCGTATTAACATCAATACCAGCTTTATGCGCCTTAATTAACGGATTAATAACACGTGCCGGGACAACTCGTCTTAAACGCATCCCAACGAGTGTAAAGATGTTTACATGCACACCAGCAGCAAGTGCACTGATCCATAGCATTACTGGAATAAAAGTTAACAATACTGCAAGCGCGATGATGATAATCCCGATTATAATAATCGGTAATAGATTAATACCTTCAATAGTCATGTAAGAATTCCTCCTATGATTTGGTTAATTTTTAGTTACTTCTCGAACAACAATCCGAGATCCTTCTGTTTTCACGATTTTTATCGTACTATCTTTTGCAATGTATCCACCTTCTGAAACAACATCTAGCCACTCATCATTAAAAATACCTTTTCCGGCCGGACGTAATGTTGTAGCAGCATTTCCTTCTAGACCGACTAGTTCGATCCGATTAACAGATGAAACATAGCCGAGGTCTGTTGTCGTAGCATCTTTTAAAATTATGTGTCTAAAGAAACCTTTTTCCATTCCCATTGTCTTAAATAGAATAATAGACACCACAATAGATGCTATAAGTGCAATCGAAATACTCATCGCCATATGCCCTACATTATTGGAAGACATAAACAACGCTCCAACAACCGCACCTATGCCTAGAATACCTATAATCCCACCTGGCACAAACAGCTCCGCTATGATCATAACAATCCCTAACACTAACAAAATAATTGCTTCATATCCAGCTAAACCGGCTACGATATGACCATAAAAGAATAAGACTAAGGATAATAATCCAACAGAACCAGGAATACCAAATCCAGGAGAATACAATTCAACGATTAATCCAATACTCGCTAATGATAACAAGATTGGTATCACAGTAGGATGCGTTAAGAAACGTGCAATTTCTTCTGCTAAGGTTGGCTTTAATTCAACAACTGCCGCATCACCCAGTTCGAGCTCAGTCAATAAGGCCCTGCGATGTCGAACAATCGCTTCTGCGTAGCCAACTTCAACTGCATCGCCAGCACTTAACGTCAAATATTGGCCTACAGGTGCATCATATTCAGCAAGGTCGATATCCGGATTGGCCATTGCTTTTGCATATAGCGGGTCACGACCTTTGGATTCAGCAGCACCCTGCATAGCATCTAACCATGCGGATTGTGCTTTCTTATCTGCTGCCGTGCCATCTGAATTTATAACTCCACTTGAACCCATTGTCGCTTGAGGTTTCATATATATAAAATCAGTATTTAGTGCAATATAGGAACCTGCTGACAATGCTTTAACGGTGATAAATGAGGTGGTTGGGATTTCTAAATCTTGCAGCACTTCCCCAATATTACCCGCTGCATCAACCCGTCCACCAGGAGTGTTTAGTTCAAAAATAATATGATCGGCGTCTGCTTCAGTTGCTTCTGTAGTTGTCCTTTTTAGAAACGCTTCCAATCCTCTTTCAACTTCCTTTTTAATCGGTATAACATAAACTAATTTACCTTCACCAGCTGCAGTAACCTGAGCAGGCTGAAAAAGTAAAGGAATAATGCATACTAGACTGATTAGGACCATGATAGAGGTTATTATATGTTTTCTCACTACCGTCCTCCTTTCTATCTCCTCCATTATATACGATATAAAAGGCGAGAAGTTTCATTTTTATCTTTTCCTTATTAAAAAAGATTAATCCCTTGCCACAAATGTGACAAGGGATATCTTTTAAACAACGCTGTGCGTCGTATTGTAATGTAATTTTTTAAGACAAGTGCTTTTGAACAAGTTGGTTCACTAACGCACCGTCAGCTTTACCTTTAACTTTCGGCATAAGGGCACCCATTACTTTACCCATATCCTTTTTGGAAGTAGCTGACACTTCCTGTATTGTTTCCACAACAATCGATTCAACTTCTTCTTCAGAAAGCTGTTTCGGCATATATACTTGTAAAATTTTCAATTCATCTTCGAGTTTTAATACAAGATCATCGCGTCCAGCTTCTTTAAACTCATGGAGGGAATCTTTTCGTTGTTTTAATTCTCTTGATAGTACGGTTAATTCCTCTTGTTCAGCTAACTCATCTTTTCCCAGTTTAATTGCTTCATTTTGCAAGGATGCTTTCACCATACGAATAACGCTTAAGGTTTCTTTATCCTTTGCTCTCATAGCTTGTTTCATATCCTGGTTTAGACGTTCTAATAGTGACACATTTTACACCCTCTTTAGAACTTACGCTTTCTAGCAGCCTCAGATTTCTTCTTACGGCGCACACTAGGTTTTTCATAAAATTCTTTTTTACGATATTCAGCTAATGTACCAGATTTAGATACACTGCGTTTAAAGCGACGAAGAGCATCTTCAAGAGACTCGTTTTTACGAACGCGAGTAGTGTTTGACATACTAATTTCCCTCCCTCCGAAGCATACAACAAAATTGTAACAGCATATGATTACGTACCATATGCCTCTTGCCAATTATAATATAATGCCTTTTCTTGGTCAACTTTTTTTAGAATAAAACAAGACTAAAGAAATAATTAAGCATTTTTCCCTCACTTGTCCATACAATGAAACTATAGCGAGGTGGACAATTTGGGGGATTTATTTTCATTAGCCGCAGTATTTGTTATGCTTTTTTTCTTGGGCATGAGTATTCTTCGAGTAGGATTATACCATTTATCCTACAACAAAATTAAATATATATTAACGACAATGACTAAAAACCATTATACAGGAATCATAACTGGATTTGTTGCTACAGCGTTCCTTCAAAGCAGCTCGCTCGTGCTAGTACTCACCATCGGCTTTGTTAGCGTGGGCATGCTGTCGTTTAAACAGACGCTTGGTATAATTCTAGGGGCGAATATTGGTACAACCATAACTGGTGAACTAATGGCTTTTTCGAACATTATTCCTGAATGGAGCTTTGTTGTAATTGGAGCTTTCTTAATTTTCATTAATAACCGATTCATATTTGGGATTGGTGCTATCTTTGTGGGTCTAGGAAGTATTTTCGTTGCCTTGCAGGGCTTTGAATCATTAGCAGAATCCATTAACCAGTTACCGATTGTTCAAGAAAGCTTAGCTATATCTGACCACTTTGCTTTATTTGGTATTCTTGTAGGTACCTTAGTAAGTGCCGTAATCCAATCATCTAGTGCAACTATTGCAATCACAATGAGTTTCCTGCATGAAGGAATCATTGAACTAAAAGCATCGATCGCAATTGTACTTGGTGCAAATATTGGAACGTGTATAACTGCACTGTTAGCAATTATCGGACTAAAAAAAGAAGAGAAGCTCGTCGCGATGTCTCATGTTTGGTTTAACGTACTAGGCGTACTGCTATTCATGCCGTTTCTTGGCTGGTTAACAGATCTAGCAAGCTTGTTAGCAACAGATGCTAAGCAGCAACTGGCACATATTTCTGTGGTATTTAATCTGTTGACGGTTGTTTGTATGCTACCGTTTATAGGGATGTTTGAAAAGTTTATCGTTCGAATGCATGGTTCAAAACAATAGAAATAGTAGCTGAAAATCGCAATGGGGTCTGCCGTTGCGATTTTTTTGTGATGGTGGTATGAAGGTGATTTATTTGTAGTGAATTCTAGTATAGATGCTGTGATGATGCATTACGGAAGTCGGGGAGTTGTTTTGCGGACATCAGTGCTCTTATCTGTGACAAAAAATGCTTTATTGGAATTAAGCGGCCACCAGCGCTCTTATTTTTATAAAAATGCTATTACTGTGGACTGTTGAGGGTAAATAAGCGCCATCCTGTCCGGGTATGATTGCAAGCAGTAATTTCAGGTTAAATAAGTGCTTCTGTGTCCGCTTATTCCCCGACAAGTAGGTTTACAGTGAAGACTAAGAACAAAAGCGCAGAGCGCCGGTTAGCGACGTACGGACTGGGACTCGAAACAATAAATTCACTTGTTTCTGCGGTGTATATTCATTGTAGCTTTCCTTAGTGCGATTACTCGCCCCACCGAAAACATTTGGACTGAACCGTAGGACCAGAGTATGCTTCGAAGCTTTACCTCGCACGAAGAAAATTGTTCTATATTTTCGATGGAGTAAGGAAACATGCCCCTGCATAAGGGGTATGTCGACGTTGGACGACAAGTCCGCATTTAGTCGACCTTCCATAAAACCTGAACCGATGATGACTTATCGGACGGAGGCGAGGGAAGTCTCGCTAGTCGCTGGCACTCGGAGCTGGCCTTGGCTAATGCTTAATGTTATCCACATTTAGTATATTTTATAATTTCCTCACTAGCGTTGCATAAACTTTCTAAGCAAAAGTCAAGGAATAAAATAGGAATAAAAATCGTTAGAAGATTAGGAATATTGGCAATTTTAACTATAAAAATGCACAAAAAAACCTTATAATTAGGGTATGGTAGTCCTGTCCAAATCCCTAATTATAAGGAGAATACATCCATGGACAATAATACCATAAAAACTGTATTCAAGGAATACATACATCCATTAGATTCGAAAGTTATTCAAAAAATGATTGATCATGCTGAGATTGACAAGTATGTTAAAAAGCTAGATGTACTAACGTTTACAAGGCTTTTTATCCATGCCCAGCTAAAAGGACTGCCTAGTTTACGACGAGTAAGTGAAAATGTGAAACGTAAGAAAACGGTGCAAAGACAAGTAGGTTTGGAGAGTATCAGTAAATCACAACTTTCCAGAAAGTTTGGTGAGATACCATCTGAAATATTCCAAGTTATCATGCACCATTTGATTCAAAAGTTACATCTAATACTTGGTCCCAAGAAGGCTGAAAAAGCACTCGGAAAGATTCATTTAATTGACTCATCAACGCTTTCCATGTGCCTTAGTCAATATGAATGGGCAGATTTTCGAGATACAAAATCCGGGATAAAGATGCACACGTCTCTTGTTTTTTGCGATGGTGAATCCTATCCAAACGATGTCATCGTTACACCAGCTAGACCGGCAGACGAAACACAGTTGGATGCATTGATTGTGCTAGATAAAAATGCGCTTCACGTATTTGACAGAGGTTATTTCAACTTTGCAAAGTTTGATACCTATTGTGAAAAAGGAATTCGATTTGTTACTCGAATCAAAACGAATACGGTTGTACATGTGATAGAAGAATTAAAAGTTGATCCTTCCTCATCTATCCTTCGAGATGCTATCGTGAGGATCGGTAAGATGAAACATCCTTTACGATTAATAGAAACAGTTGATAGTGAAGGAAACAATATTTCCATTGTGTGTAATGACGCAAAAATAAATGCACAGGAGATTAGTGACCTCTACCGAACACGCTGGCAAATAATCCAAACGTTTGGATTATTTG